>NZ_JBHYIK010000011.1:20206-33711 GCF_042739735.1 Amycolatopsis sp. NPDC059027
GCCCCCCCACACACCCGCTCGCCGCGGCCGGCGCCCCCCCGCGGGGAAATACCACCCCGGTCCTCCTTAAAAACCCCCCCTTCAGCAGCTCTCCCCCAAGACTGCGCTGACACGCGATGTGCCGAAGTGTCACGTTCGGCCGTTCAGCGGTTTAGAGTGGTCTATCACCCAGCTCGGGGATTGCGGGGGCAGAGCGTGACGGAACCGGAAAGCGACCAGGGCATCACTCTCTCCCACCGGGAACAGGTGGCCGACTGGACCGCCGTTCGCGGTGGGCGGGTCCGCTTCGCCTCGGTGACGATCAGCGAGAACACCAACTGGAGCAACACCGTCGCCGAACGCAATCTGGCCGGCGCGCAGCGGGCCGGGCTGCACACCGGCGGACGGCACTACGCCCGGCCCGGCGCGGTGCACGACCAGGCTGAGCACTTCGTGCGGACGGCGAGCAGGCTCGGCGCGTTCGCCCCCGGCTCGCTCGCCCCGGCGCTGGAAGTGGCCGCCGAGAGCGTCGACGACCGGTTCGTCAAGACGTGGATCAAGCACGTCCGGCACGCCGCGAAGATCACCACGGTGCTGGTGTACGCCGACCACGACCACTGGGCGCACCGGCTGCACCCCGACCGCTGGGCCGACAGCGACGTCGTGCTGTGGCTGGCGCGGCACAACGGGATCCCCGGCCGTCCCGGCTGGTTCCACAGCAGGCTCGGCATGCACGAACACGCTTTCGGCACCGACGTGCCCGGGATCGGCTGCCCGGTCGCGCAGGACGCCGTCGTCTATCCGTTCACCCTGGCAGATCTGTTGTTGTGAGGCCGGGGCGTAGCTGCCGGACCGTTTCCCGCACGAGGACCACCAGCATCGCCAGCTCCAGCGCCGCCAGGATCCGGAAGTCCACCGGCTCGCCGCCGTCGCCCGCCCGGAACAGGAACGGGAGATAGCTGAGCAGCGAGACGAACTGGACCACGACCGGCACGAACCAGAGCCGCCGCGGCAGGTGGAAGGCGAGCAGCACGGTCAGCAGGTCGGCGAGGTAGAAGTACCGCTCGTGCATCGAGGGCAGCACGAACGGCACCAGCATCACCGACACCGTGCCGAGCAGCAGGATCCGGGTGCCGGTCGGCTCCGCCCGGCTCAGCAGCACGAGCAGGCACAGCACGAGCACCAGCACCCCGGCGAAGAGCACGGCGGGCGCTCGCATGCTGTCCATGCCCTCGGTGCCGCGGAAGAACTGCCAGATCGACGGCGCGTTCATGGTCAGCTTCGGCCAGATGTCGGTCTGCCGGACGTAGATCGTCAGCAGCTTGCCGGGATCGGCGCCGAGCAGCAGCGCCGGGACGTCGAGCAGCAGGTACACCGCCGGGATCGCGAGCACCGCCCGCCACGGCACCCTGCCCAGCAGCACCATGATCAGCAGCAGCGGCAGGATGAAGATCGCCTGGAGTTTGAACGCCAGCGCGAGTCCGAAGAAGACACAGGCCCAGTAAGGCATTCTGCGCAGCAGGAAGTAGACGCCGCCGAGCGCGAACGACGCGTAGATCGCGTCGCCCTGCGCCCACATCGAGCCGTTGAGCACGACGGTCGGCAGCAGGAAGACGATCAGCGCGGCGACCCCGGAAACCCACGAAGCCGTGCCGAATCTCAGCGCGGTGATCCGGTAGGCGAAGAAGGCGATGAGCAGTTCGAAACAGACGGAAACGGCCTTGATCCCGGTGAGCGGCGAGCCCGGCAGCAGCGTCACGAGCACCATGACGTAGCGGTACGGCGCGTTCTGGTCCGAGAACTCGTAGCGCAACGCCGCGAACCGGCCGTGCTCGACGACGAACTCGTACCACTGGCGGTAGTAGTAGAGGTAGTCCGTGGTCTGGTACCGGAACAACGAGATCCGGAGCACTATCGCCAGCCCGATCACCGCCGAGAGCAGCACGACCACGTACCGCTGCCGGAGCCGCTCGCGGCGGTCGTCCGGTTCCCCCGACGTCGATCGCGGCCCGGCCGATACCTCATCGGTCAAATCGGTCGACATGGCAGCCGAGGGTAGTGGCCGTTTCTGTGGATCGTCAGTGACGTCACTCCCACTGTCCTTTTGAGGCGTGTTACGGCGACAATGTCGCCATGCGGCTGGTGCGACGGGTGCTCGGGACGGACATCGCGCCCGAACACGCCCTTCCGCGACTGGCCGCGTCCGCCGCTTCACGCGGAGTCGCGCCCCCGGCGGCGTTGTGCGGCGAGTGGTTCGGCTCGCGTGCGGTCGTCGTCCCCAGCCTGAGCCTCACACCCGTTTCGGACCCCGCGGAAGCCTTCGCGATCCCGGCCCGCCTGCCCGAGATCCGTGACGCCGCACCGGGTGCCGTCGGCGGCGGCTGGTTCGGTTACCTCGGCTACGACCTCACCGATCCGTCGGGACGGTCCGGCGCGCTGCCGCCCGCGGCGTGGGGCTGGGCCGATCACGTACTGCGCTGGGACAACGACGGACAGTGCTGGCTCGAAGCGCTCGTCCCCGACGACGCGGCGGATCCGGCCGACCTTCTGTCCACTGTGGAATCCGCGCTGGCACTCGACGGGCTCACGGCCACCTGGTCGGCGGGTCCGATGAACCTTCCGCTCGCCTCGACCCACCACCACGCCGTCAAGTCGTGCGTGCACGCGATCGAAGCGGGGGAACTGTTCCAGGCCAACATCTGCTGCCGGTTCACCGGCGAGTTCAGCGGCAGCGCCCCGGCCTTGTTCGCCGAGGGCGTCCGGCGGCTGGCACCTCGCCGCGCCGCGCACCTCGCGGGTTCATGGGGTTCGATCGTGTCCTTGTCCCCCGAACTGTTTCTCGCCCGGCACGGCCGATCGGTGCGTTCGACGCCGATCAAGGGCACGCTACCTCGCCGCGGCCCGGCCGACGACGGAAACGCCCAGCGGCTCCGTGAGTCCACAAAGGACGTCGCGGAGAACGTGATGATCACCGACCTGGTCCGCAACGACCTCGGCCGGGTGTGCACGGTCGGCAGCGTGACGGTGCCGGAGCTGCTGGCCGTCCGCCCCGCGCCCGGCGTCTGGCATCTGGAGTCCACAGTGGAGGGTGAGCTGGCTGGCGGCTTGTCCGACGCCGACCTGCTGGCGGCGACGTTCCCGCCCGGTTCGGTGACCGGCGCGCCGAAGATCCGTTCCCTTGACCTGATCGCCGAACTCGAAGCGAGCGGCCGGGGCGTCTACACCGGCGCCATCGGCTGCGCGTCGCCGATCGCCGGGCTGGAACTGAACGTCGCGATCCGGACGTTCGAAATCCACCGGGACACGATCGCGCTCGGGGTCGGCGGCGGGATCACCGCCGACTCCGACGCCGAGGCCGAATGGCAGGAATGCCTGCACAAATCGGCCCCGCTCACGAGATTGCTGGCGACCCCGCCCCGCTGAGCTACTTCGCCGGGTCGAGCAGCAACTTGCCGACCGTGCCCCGCGACCTGAGCGCTTCGTGCGCCTTGCGCGCGTCCGAAAGCGCATACTCACCACCCGGCACCGCGCGGATCTTCCCGGCCAGTGCTAGGTCGAACAGCTCGGCCAGCGCGGTGCCGAAGACGTTGCCCGGCAAGCGGAACACGTGCGGCAGCCACATCCCGGCGATCGTCGTGCTGTGGCCGAGCAGGTTGCGCAGCTCGACCGGCTTCGGCCGCTCACGCCCGGCCATACCGTAGAACGCGAGACGACCGAACGGCGCGAGCGCGGCGATGCTCTGGTCGGTGGTGCTCCCGCCGACCATGTCGAGCACGACGTCGACACGGCGGCCGTTCGCGTCGAGCAGCACCTCGGTCATGTCCGCGGCGCGGGAATCGACGGCGATGTCGGCACCGAGTTCCAATGCCAGCGCGCGTTTCTCGTCGCTGCTCGCGGTGGCGATGACCCGACCGGCGCCCCACGCCTTGGCGAGCTGGACCGCGATCGACCCGACCCCGCCCGCCGCGGCGTGCACCACGACGGATTCGCCCGGCTCGAGATGGGCGTTCTTGCGCAGCAGCACCCACGCGGTCGCCCCCTGGACCAGCATGGACAGCGCGGTCAGATCGTCGACCCCGTCCGGCACCGGAAACGTCATCGCGTCGTCGGCGACCGCGCGCTCGGCGTACCCGCCCCCGCCGTTGAGCAACGCCACGACCCGCCGGCCGTCCGAAGTGCGCCCGACGACCTCGCCGCCGGGCACGAACGGCAGCTTGGTCGGCGCGAGATAGCTGTTCTCGGCCTGATGCGTATCGGCGAAATTGACGCCGATGCGGTCGATCTCGATCAGGGTCTGCCCCGGGCCGGGTTCCGGGTCCGGCAGGTCGACGGGGGTGAGCACCTCGGGCCCGCCGAACTCGGTGACCTGCACTGCGCGCATCTGCGTCCTCCTCGCGGTCGAGATGAGACATTCTTCCATATGTCTCATGCCGTGACGGTACGTGATAAGTTGGCCACATCGAAACCGCAGCTGTCTCCCGTCCACGGCGGCCCGATGCCGTCCGCGCCTTCACCGTCGCGCGCGAATGGTTCCTGCACGGCCGCCGCATCGACATGCGTGACCTGGCCGGAGCGCTGGACATCAGCCGCGCCACGCTGCATCGCTGGGTGGGCAGCCGCGATCAGCTCCTCGGCGAGATCCTCTGGTCACTCACCGAAGCCGTACTCGACGCCCGCTCCCGCCACGCCCACGGCCGCGGCGCCGCGGGCATCGCCGACGTCGTCGGCGCCTTCGCCCGCACGGTGAACGAATCGGCCCCCTTCCGCGACTTCCTCCGCCGCGAACCCGAGCGGGCGCTGCGGATACTCACGACGAAGGCCAGTCTCGTACAGAGCCGGACCATCGTGAAGGTGTCCGCGCTACTGGAAGCGGAGATCGCCGCGGACCGCCTCGACCCGCCGCTGCCGGTACCCGATCTGGCGTATCTGCTGGTGCGCATCGGCGAGTCCTTCATCTACACCGACATCATCACCGGCGGCACCCCCGACGCCGAAAAAGCCCGCGCCGCGGCGATGGCTCTGCTGGGCTGAGCCTGTTCGGCCCCGCAAGCGCGGGGAACACTCGACGGTGTCGAATCAGAACTCGGCGACGGGAGGATCATCCCCGCAGGGCGCGGGGAGCACCCCGTTCAGAAGCGCGCTTTTGGCATCGACGTGGGTTCATCCCCGCCGACGCGGGGAACACCGGTCGATCGTGAGCGACCGGCCGCCCTTCCGGGGGCCAGCCCCGCAGACGCGGGGAGTACGCGGCCGGGTCCGGGGACTGGATCGGGCGCCGGGGGTCAGCCCCGCAGACATGGGGAGCACTGCCCGGAGAGCGGGCCGAGGATCGGCTTGTTGGGGTCATCCCCGCGTCTGCGGGGAGCACACTTGTTCACCTGCGGTTTTACACCACGCATTGCCCATTTTGCTTCACTTCGCTCCGGCCCAGCTCCTAGCGTCGCCCTCGCAGCCATGCCGCGTCCGGATCGTGCGGTGGTCATGCGCCCCAATGTGGCGTTCGCTGCGTCCAACGCACCCAATGCCACATTGGGGCGCTCGACCGCGTCACTTCCGAGCCGCGAGCACGGCGTCGTACAGCTCCTTTTTGGACACTCCAGCAGCCTCCGCCACCTCAGCGGCCACGGCCTTCAACCGCTCCCCCGAAGCGACCCGCTCACTGACCTCCCCGACGAGATCCGCGACCGACACCGAACGCGGCTCCGCCCCCGCCAACACCACGGTGATCTCGCCACGCACCCCGTCGGCGGCCCACGCGGCCAACGACGAAAGAGACCCGCGCTTGACCTCCTCATACGTCTTCGTCAGCTCACGGCACACCGCAGCCCGGCGATCAGCGCCCAACACCGAGGCAGCATCGGCCAGCGTGCTCGCCAGCCGATGCGGCGACTCGAAGAACACCACGGTCCGCTGCTCGGACTCCAAAGCCGAGAGCCACTTCGCACGCTCCCCCGGCTTACGCGGCGCGAAACCCTCGAAACAGAACCGGTCACACGGCAAACCGGACAAAGCGAGCGCGGTCGTCACCGCGGACGGGCCCGGCAAGCACGTCACCGGCAGATCCTCCGCGACGCACGCGGCCACGAGCCGGAACCCCGGGTCCGACACGCTCGGCATCCCGGCGTCGGTCACCAGCACCACGGTCTCGCCCGACCGCAGGGACTCGACGAGCTTCGGCAGGCGCGACGTCTCGACGTCCTCGTAGAAGCTCACGACACGCCCGCGTGGTGTGACGCCGAGTGCGGCGGCCAGCGAACGCAGGCGGCGGGTGTCTTCGGCGGCGATGACGTCGGCGTCGGTCAGCGCCTCGGCCAGCCGGGGCGACGCGTCGCGCACGTCCCCGAGCGGAGTGGCCGCCAGGACCAGACGACCTGCCGTCGGGGAGGAACTCATGGCCGCACCTTATAAGCCCCATGACAAGCCCCGCGAATCTCACCGATCCGCACGACGAGCGAACAGGCCCGGCCGTAGTATCAGGCCCCGTGACCGCACTGCTGACCCGTCCCGACGACGAGGGTGTGCGGCCGGGCCCGGCCGAAGCGCCCCCCTCCGACCGGGAGGCCACGCTGCTCGGCCGCGGGATGCCGGCCGACCGCCTGCGCGGCTGGGTCGTCACGCTCGTGCTCATCGTCATCGGCGCCATCGTCCGGATCCAGGATCTCGCCGGGGCCACCGACGTCGGCACCCCGGTCTTCGACGAGAAGCACTACGTCCCGCAGGCGTGGCAGATGCTGCGCAACGGTGGCTACGAGGACAACGCCGGGTACGAGCTGGTCGTCCACCCGCCGCTGGCCAAGCAGCTCATCGCGATCGGCGAATGGCTGTTCGGCTACAACGGCTGGGGCTGGCGGATCATGCCCGCGCTGGCCGGGACGCTGATCGTGCTGCTCACCGTCCGCATCGCGCGGCGGCTCACCCGCTCGACGCTGCTCGGCGGGATCGCCGGGGTGCTGGTGATCTGCGACGGCGTACTGCACCTGCAGTCGCGGATGGGCATGCTCGACATCTTCATCGCGGTGTTCGTGCTGGCCGCGTTCTCCTGTCTGCTGTGCGACCGTGACCAGGTCAGGGAGCGGCTCGCGGTCGCGGTCCGCGAGGGCTGGATCGGCGAATCCCCATGGGGCCCGAAGCTCGGGTTCCGCTGGTGGCGGTTCGCGACCGGCCTGATGATCGGCCTGACCTTCGGCGTGAAATGGTCGGCGCTGTACTACATCGCCGCGTTCGGGCTGCTGTGTGTCGCCTTCGACGTCGCGGCGCGGCGCGCGGCGGGCGTCGAACGGCCGTGGCTGGGCACGCTCCGCCGGGACGTGCTGCCCGCGCTGTGGGCGATCCTGGTCATCCCGTTCCTGATGTACTTAGCCGCGTACTGGGCATGGTTCGCCAGCGAGACCGGCACCGACCGGCACTACACCGAGATCAAGGACATCGCCCCCGGCTTCTGGGGCTGGGTACCGCCGGCGCTGCGCTCGCTCGGCGACTACGCGATGAACGTCCTGCACTTCCACGAGACGCTGCTGACGCCGAAGAACAACCCGCATCCGTGGGAGTCCAAGCCGTGGACCTGGCCGATGGGTCTGCGGCCGATGCTCTACTACACCAACGGCAACCTGACCGGCTGCGGCGAATCGCGCTGTACCTCGATCACGATGCTCATCGGGACCCCGGCGATGTGGTGGCTGGCGCTGCCGATGCTCGGCTGGGGCCTCTGGCGCTGGTTCTTCCGCGCGGACTGGCGGTACGCCGCGGTGCTCGTCGGCTACTTCGCCGGTCTGCTGCCGTGGTTCACCAACATCGACCGGCAGATGTACTTCTTCTACGCCACGCCGATGGCCCCGTTCCTGGTGCTCGGGCTGACACTCGCGCTCGGGCAGATCCTCGGCGGCGCCAAACGCGGGTTCGAACGCCGGGGCACCGGTCTGCTCGTCGTCGCCCTGTACGTCGGGCTGGTGGTGGCGAACTTCGCCTGGCTGTGGCCCATCCTGAACGGCGTCCCGATCACCAACGCGCACTGGCAGGCCGAAATGTGGCTGCCCTCCTGGCGTTAGCCGCCGCTCACCCGGCGAAGTAGGCGCCTGGCGTGACCCCGACGGCTCGCCGGAAGGCGGCGACGAACGCGCTCGCCGACGCGTAGCCGACCCGCTCGGCCACGGCCGCGAGCGGTAGTCCCGCGGCCAGCAGCGGGAGCGACGCCCGCAGCCGGACCTGCGTCCGCCAGGTCCCGAACGTCATATGGCATTCGCGGACGAAGATCCGTGCCAGGGTCCGTTCGCTCGCGCCCACCGCGCGGCCGAACTCGGCGAGCCCGCGCGGATCGGCGGGCTCCGCGGTGACCGCGGCTTGGACGTCGAGGGCACGCGGGTCCGACGGCGACGGCACCACGATCGGGACGACGTCGAGGGGTTCCAGCAGGTCGAACACCACCGCTTCGGCGCGGCGCCGCGGCTGTTCGGGCAGGTCCGGATCGGTGAGGTGGTCCAGCAGTTCGCGCAGCAACGGCCGGACCGTGACCATGCGGGGCTCCGGCCAGGTCACGGGGCACCGTGGCGGATCGGCGTAGATCCCGAGCATCACCGCGTGGCCGACCGAACCACTGCGATGCCGGACGCCCGCGGGCAGCCACAGCGCGCGGGTCGAGGGCAGGACCCAATGCGCTTCGCCGACGTTCACCGCGAGCACGCCGCGCGCCGCCCAGACGAGCTGGTGATGGCCCTCGTGCTCGTGCCACGGCGTCCACGTTCCCGCCGGGAAGTCGAACGCGCCGAGCAGCATCGCGCCGGACTGTCCGCGAAGTTGACCGTTCTGCGACATCACTTGTCAGGCTATCGCCTTCCGGCCACGATCGCGTCTGCCTACCGTCGGATCCATGCCGATGAACTTCCTGCACCGCAAGCTCTGCAGCTCCGAATTATGGGCCAAGAAGATCGACGACGTCCTGCCGGAGTTCCTGGACGGGTTCGATCTCGGCGACGACGTCCTCGAGATCGGCCCCGGCTTCGGCGCCACCACGAACGTCCTGCTGCGGCGGACCTCGTCGTTGACCGTGATCGAGGTCGACGACGCGTCGAGCCGCCTGCTCCGGGACAAGTACGGGGACCGCGCCGAGGTCGTGCACGGCAGTGGAGCCGAAATGCCGTTCGAGGACGGACGGTTCTCCGCGGTCGTGTGCTTCACGATGCTGCACCACGTGCCGACCGCCGCACTGCAGGACGCGATCTTCGCCGAGGCAGCGCGGGTGCTGCGGCCGGGCGGGCTGTTCCGCGGCACCGACAGCCAGCTCAGCTTCGCGTTCCGGCTGCTGCACATCGGCGACACGATGAACGTCGTCGACGTCGGCACCCTGCCGGAGCGGTTGCGGCGGGCCGGGTTCGCCGAGGAGCAGGTGCGGCACGTGCCCAAGGAGTACGTCGAGTTCTCCGCCGTCAGGCCCGCGGCCTGACCGTCAGCGACGCGGTGGCGGCTGCACCTGCCTCGTGCGCTGCGGCTGCCGGGGAACGAGCTGGGTGACCGGGCCGTCGGGCGACTTGCCCGCACGGGCGAGCCAGCCTTCGACCTCGCGGCGTACCGCGTTCAGCGTCGGGCGGCGGCGGGGTTCCTGGTCGAGCGACGCGCTCAGGATCCGGGTGTGCGCGCTGCGCTGGGGCAGCCGCGACACCGGTTCGGCACGCGCGGCGGCCATCAGCGCGGCCATCGGCGTCTCGCGGGTGCCGCGTGGCGGCTGTCCGGACAGCGCGTAGCTCACGGTCGCAGCCAGCTGCCACGCGTCGGACGCGGGGCTCGCGGGCGCGCCCATGGCGGTCTCCGGGGCGACGAAGTCGGGCGTGCCGATCATCATCCCGGTCGCGGTCAGCTTGGAATCACCCTGGCTGCGCGCGATCCCGAAGTCGATCAGATGGGCCAGCCCGCCGGGATCGATGATGATGTTCGACGGCTTGAGGTCGCGGTGCAGCACGCCCTTGTCGTGTGCGGCGGCCAGTGCCCCGGCCATCGTCGACCACAGCCGTCCGGCGGCGATGTCGTCGAGCGGGCCGTGGGCATCGACGACGTCGGCGAGCGCGCGGCCCTCCAGGTACTCCATCACCAGCGCGAGCCCGTCGGGCTCCTCGACCAGGTCGTACACCTTGACGCAGTTCGGGTGGTTCACCACGGCGAGCGCGCGGGCCTCCCGCTGCATCCGTTCCTCGGTGTCGCGGTCCGGCGCGTGCGCGATCTTCAGCGCGACGGTGCGGTTGAGCTGGGTGTCCACGGCCTGCCATACGGTGCCGAACCCGCCGGCGCCGAGCTGCCGGACCCGCCGGTAGCGGCTGCCGCCCGCGTTGCGCGAGCCGGGTGGCGGCGGGACCGGGCCCGGCACGGCAGCCAGCGCGGGTGGCTCCGGGGCCTGCGCGAGCGCGGTCGCCGGGTACTGCCGCGGTGGCGGCGGGACGGGCGCGGCCTGCGACGGCGGCTGGGGCGGGCGCTGCGGTTCCGGGTCGCGCTTCTCCTGCACCGACCGGTGGATGACCGACCACGGCGGCGGCCCGACCAGCGCGACCGGGATCAGCCCGAGCACGCTGAACGGCAGGAAACCGAGCCAGAAGTGGATGGCGGTGTTGGCCTCCATGGACACGCTGACCAGCACCATGACCACGAACGGGATCCAGAAGAACCGGGACGGCCACTTCGGGCCGCGCCGGAACGCCGTCCGCGCCTGCAGCATGATGAACAGCAGCGACCCGGCCGGCAGCGCGATGAGCGCGACCAGGTAGTAGACGTAGGAGATCTGCAGGCCCTGCGGGTAGAAGAGCGTCTCGTAGATGTTCTGGCCGCCGCCGAGATAGGTCTTCTGCGGGCCGATGAAGTCCGCATACGACTTGTCCATGGTGGCCAGCTCTGCCTTCGAGAGGCCGCTCTTCTCCCCGGCGTTCACCGCCCGGTAGGTCTCGGAGATGCCGACGGACAGCAGCCACGGCAGAACCAGCGTGCTGACCACGCCGATCCCCCCGAACACCGACAGCGTCACCGCGTCGTAGCGGTTGCCGGTCCCCTTGCGGACGATCGCGACGGCGAGCGCGCCGATCGCGGGCACCAGTGCGACGAGCGCGCCGGCGGTACTCGTCGCCCAGACCCAGTCACCAGGCCAGATTCCCGGCCCGAACAGGGAATGCGCGAGCGAGAGCAGTGCGCTCGCGAGTCCGCCCACCGCCTGGCTCCCCTCACCGTCTGTGTTGTCCCGTGACGTCTCTGTGCTGCCACGAGCTTGTTCCCCCGTGGTCCAGCTTAGGACGCTCACCGTTCGCACGAGGTTGCCGGGTATGTGGCACAGCCCATCCTCCGTAGTGGTCCTGTGACTCCGCTGATAGCGCCCGGCCCCGACCCCGAGGTTCACCTGAATACCGCAATCGCGACGTCGAGCGCCCGAGCCACCCTGCGTGGAGCGAGCCCTTCATCCGATGTCGGTGATTCCCCGACCGACGTGTCCCGCGGTGCGACGCGCCATCAGATGGTCACAGTATGTGACGACTTTCGGTCGCCACCCGGTGGCGCGCCGTCGCACGCCGACCACGCGCCTGGTCATCCACTGTGGACACGTCACCCTGCGCAGCACTCCGGCAAGACTTCACGGAAAACCCCGCCGCCGGCGCCCGGACGCGCGCCGCTCGTTCATGAAGCGGTCACGCTGAGCCGATCACCGGTCTGGACCAGTACGACGAAGGAGTGTTGTGCTCCACACCACATTGGTCTATACCTCTTTAACGACTCTCCTGATCCCCCCGACCGGAGGTGCTCCGTGAGGAAGCGCTTGTCCAGAGCCGTGCTGGGCGCGGCCGTCGTGAGTCTCGCGACTCTCGGCCTGCCCGCACTGGCAGGCTCGGCGACGGCCGCCGAAGCCGATCGTCACCAGGGAAACACCGAACGCAGCGTGACCGACGTCGTCCCCGCGCCCGTCGAGGCGAAGGCCGACGCCAAGGCGAGCTTCCAGCTCTCGCCGTACACCGTCATCCGCGCCGACAAGGGCGCGAACCAGGTCGCGGACTACCTCCGCGACCTTCTCCACCCGGCCACCGGTTACCGGCTGCCGGTCGTTTCGAAGAACTGGGGTGCTCCGGCGATCTCGCTGGAGCTGGGCCACGCCGACAAGCGCGTCGGCACCGAGGGCTACCAGCTCGACGTCTCCCGCCACGGCGTCACGCTCAAGGCCAACACGGCCGACGGCCTGTTCACCGGCGTGCAGACGCTGCGTCAGCTGCTGCCGTCGGCGATCGACGCGAAGTCCGTGCAACACCGCCGCTGGACCGTCTCGGGCGGCTCGATCCTCGACTACCCGCGCTTCGGCTACCGCGGCGCGATGCTCGACGTCGCGCGGCACTTCTTCACCCCGGACCAGGTCAAGACCTACATCGACCAGATCGCCCAGTACAAGATCAACACGCTGCACCTGCACCTGGCCGACGACCAGGGCTGGCGCATCGAGATCAAGAGCTGGCCGCGGCTGGCGACCTACGGTGGCCAGACCCAGGTCGGCGGCGGCAAGGGCGGCTACTACACGCAGGAGCAGTACAAGGACCTGGTGGCCTACGCGGCCTCGCGGCACATCACCGTCGTGCCGGAGATCGACATGCCCGGCCACACCAACGCGGCGCAGGCCTCCTACGCCGAGCTGAACTGCGACGGCGTCGCGCCGCCGCTGCGCACCGACATCGAGGTCGGCTACAGCTCGCTGTGCATCAACAAGGACATCACGTACAAGTTCCTCGACGACGTGATCCGCGAGATCTCGGCGCTCACGCCGGGCAAGTACGTCAACATCGGCGGCGACGAGGCCCACGCGACCAAGCCGGAGGACTACCTGACCTTCGAGCGCAAGGTTCAGCCGATCGTGGCCAAGTACGGCAAGCTGATCACCGGCTGGCACGACATCGCGAAGTCGCAGCCGCCGACCTCGGCGATCCCGCAGTTCTGGGACACCGTCGGCACCAACGCCGACGTCGCCGCTGCCGCCGCGCGGGGTAACAAGATCCTGATGTCGCCGGCGAACAAGGCGTACCTCGACATGCAGTACAACAAGGACAGCCCGCTCGGCCTGCACTGGGCCGGGTACGTCGAGGTCAAGGACGCCTACGACTGGGATCCGGCCACGTACGTGCAGGGCGTGTCGGAACACCAGGTCGCCGGCGTCGAGGCCCCGCTGTGGTCGGAAACGCTGGTGAACAACGACAACATCGAGTACATGGCGTTCCCGCGACTCGCCGGTCACGCCGAGATCGGCTGGTCGCCGAAGTCGACGCACAACTGGGACGCCTACCGGACGCGGCTGGCCAAGCAGGGCCCGCGGTGGACCGCGCAGGGCATCGACTTCTACCGCTCCCCGCAGGTCGACTGGAAGTAGTTCCCATCCCCCGATGGTCCGTGGGGGCCTCCTTGAGGGACTCTGGCTCCCTCGGGGAGGCCCCCACGGCTTTTCTCGGCAGAGGTGGGGGGTTCGCGCTGCGGCCCTCGGCGGTGGGGGGGGGCGCGGGCGGCGGAGTGAGACCACCGCCGCGCCGCGG
>NZ_JBHYIK010000011.1:33721-98626 GCF_042739735.1 Amycolatopsis sp. NPDC059027
CCGTTCGAGACGCTCAACGTCGCCAACGGAGCGTTCGCGACATCCGGCGATGTGGTCGGCTTGGGCGGGAGATCCGAGGGACGCCCTCGTCGCACCCCCAGGCCAGCACACCGGAGCCGTCCTCCAGCACAAACGCGCGGCACCCACGGTCCCACTCGACGCACTCCGCTCGCACGGGTCCGTGAAGGACTCCTTACCGGCGTTGAGCGCCGGTAAGGAGTCCTTCACGGCCTACCGGGCGGCGGTGTCGAGCTGGGCGTGCATGCACTCGCGGGCCAGCCGGTAGGCACCGGAGCCGCCGTGCAGCACGGCCTCGGCGTTCGCCGCGCGGCCCAGCGCGTGCAGGGTGAACGCGAGCTGCGCGACGTCGACACCAGGAGCCAGTTCGCCAAGCCGCGCCGCCTCCGCGACGATGTCGGCGATGAAGCCGGTGAACGCCTTGCCGGCCGCCGCGATCGCGTCGTGCACTCGGCCGGGGCGCGCGTCGAACTCCGCACCGACGTTGAAGAAGAAGCACCCACCGGGGAAGATCCGCCGCTCCGAATAGGCGAGCCAGTTGTCGCACAACGCCCGCAGCCGCGCCATCCCGGGCGCGGCCTCGGACGTCGGCCGCAGCACGTGCCCGGCGAAGATCTCGTCGGCGGCCTGGATCGTCGCCAGCTGAAGGTCCTCTTTGGACCCGAACAGCGCGAACACCCCGCTCTTGCTCAGCTCCAGTTCGGTGGCGAGCCTGCCGAGCGAAAGCCCGTCGAGACCGTCCACCGAGGCGACGTCGACCGCGTGCCGCAACACCGTCCGCCGGGTCGCGGCACCGCGGGCGAGGCGGCCGTCAACCGGCACGACGCGCCCGCCAACGTTCCACAGTGGACTGAACGCCGGCACGGAACTGAGGCGAGAGCGCGGGCGTGTTCACCACCCTGTCGGCCAGCGCGAAGAGCGCGTCGTGCCGCGACGGGTCCAGCTGCCCGATGTTGGCGTACGACACCAAGTAAACCTCGGTGATACTCGGCCCGTCGCTGCGTTCGACGAGCTTCATCGCGCCGCTCGTCGGCACTGTGCCGGGGCGCAGCACGCGGAAGTACCAACCGCTGCGCCCGGAGTCGATCATCGCGGGGATGATGTCCTTGCGGCGCGTCTTCATCGCCAGCTTGAAACACGGCGTCCGCGGCTGCGACACCTGGAGCAGCGCGTCACCCCACTCCCAGATGTCGCCGACGCGGACCTCCTCCTCGGCGGCGCCGGTCACCGACACGTTCTCCCCGAAGTCGCCAGGGGCGGCGGTGAAGGAATCCTCGGCCCAGGCGCGGTAGTGCTCGGCAGGGTAGATGTAAACCGCTTTGTCGACACCGCCGTGCACGGTGCGGTCGGCCTGGTCGTCCCCGTCGAGATTGATCTGGGTGAGCGCCA
Organism: Amycolatopsis sp. NPDC059027; assembly: GCF_042739735.1. Lineage (NCBI taxonomy): Bacteria > Bacillati > Actinomycetota > Actinomycetes > Pseudonocardiales > Pseudonocardiaceae > Amycolatopsis > Amycolatopsis sp. NPDC059027. The sequence continues at coordinate 35,129 of NZ_JBHYIK010000011.1, forward strand.
GTTCCGGCGCCTCGACCTTCGCCTTGGTGATCGCGCTCAGCACCGGCTGATCCCGCTGGTGCCCGAGCACGCTCGGCTTGCCCACGTATACCCCGGCCACTCCGAACTCGGTCATGCCGCCGAATATAGCACGACCGTTCGTATAGTTACCCCAGCGCCGCGACCTCCTCGCCGGTGAGCAGCCGGCGTCCGGCGACCCGCGCCGCGCGATCGCGCTGGCCCATCGAGTTCGGCTCGCTTGAACTCTACCTAGGGGGCTAGGTAGAGTTCTTGCATGGTTGGTTCCCGTGAGCCACGGATGACGCTGCCGACGCAGCTCGTCCTGCACGTCCTGATCGACGAACCGGATCGGGAGATGTACGGCCTCCAGCTGTGCGATGCGGCCGGGCTGCCCAGCGGCACGATCCACCCGATCCTGGCGCGGCTGGAGAAGGCCGGATGGCTGCTCAGCCGCTGGGAGAACATCGACGCGCGGGAGGAAGGGCGGCCGAAGCGGCGGTACTACCGGCTGAATCCGGACAGCCTGGCCACGGTGAAGGCGGCATTGCACCGTGCGGCGCCGAGAGCCAAGGGCCTGGACCGGTTGCGGCCGGGGACCGCGGGAGGCCTGCCGTGACCGCGGAATCCTCCCCATCGCGAGAATTCGATTACGGCTCACCTTCGTCGGTCTACGGCTACGAACGCGGTTACGGGGATCCGCCGCCCTACGACTATCCGCCTCACGACGACGCACCCTACGGCTACCCGCGTTACGGCTATCCGCCTTTCGAACCTCCGGACTACGGCGCCCCGCCTCCGGTCCCCTACTTCCCCCCGCCCACGGGACCGAGCGAAGACGAGGACAATCCGCGACGAAAGTTCCTGGACCACGTCGCACGGGTCACCACTCCGCCGGAGACGCCCGAACCGGAACCCGGACCGGAATCACCGGAAGCAACGCCATCGGGGAGGCATCGCCTGCGCGACCACCCGCCCAACCCGATGACCGAGGTGCCGGGCGATCTCTTCGAGGCAGAAGAACCCACGCGGCCGACGACGCAACCTCCCCCGCCGCCGACTCGGCGCCCCATCGCATCGGGTCCGCAACGCGCCATCAGCTGGGCGTCGCGTGTCCTGCCACCCGCCGACCGCGAACGCTACTTCGACGAGTATCTGAGCGAACTCGATGAACTGGCGCAATCGGCCCATCCACGCCGCGCGCAGTTGCTGTACGCCTTCCGGCTGCTCGTCCGGATTCCCGCGCTCCGCATCGCTCTGCGCGCGAAGGCTCCGGAGCGGACCCGATGAAAGCGGTCGAGGCGTTCACTCAGGTGGTGGAATCCGATCGACGCACCACGAACACCCTCCGCATCCTTCGGGAGTTCTTCTTCGGTGCGGCCGTCGTCCTCGGCGAGTTGTGCGCGATGGTCGCGTTCCTCAGCCACTCTCCCCTGGCAGGCACCGTGATCGGCCTGCTGACGGCCGCGCCCGGCGCCGGGGTCGCGGTGTATTCGTGGCGCAAACGACGTCGCGCCACCTAACCCGAGCGAGCGAGACCGCCACCCCGAAGTAGACAGCGTCTACAGACGTTTGATAGACAGTGTCTACAAGGTGAACCATGGGTTACGGAGACGTTGATGCATCACGACCGTTTCGTCGTTCTCGGCGACAGCTGCGCTGAAGGGCTCGACGACCCGTACCCCGGCAGCGACCAGTACCGCGGCTGGGCGGACTTCGTGGCCGCACGGCTCGCCCACGACGGCTTCCAGTACGCCAACCTGGCGGTGCGCGGCAGGCGGCTCGACCAGATCACCGCCGAGCAGATCCCGACAGCGCGGCGGCTCGCGCCCGACCTGATCGCGTTGTTCGGCGGTGGCAACGACGTCCTGCACCGCGACTGGGACGAGCGCACGGTGGCCCGCCGCGTCGACGCCGCCATCCGCGCCTGCGCCCGGCTCGCCCCGACCGTCGTCACCTTCACGCTCAGCGACATCTCCGACCGGGTGCCGTTCGTCCGCCGGATGCGCCCGCGGGTGACCGCGCTCAACGACGCGATCCGCGAGGCGTCGGTCAGCTACGGCACCCTGCTCGTCGACCTGTGGCCCGACCAGGCCGCCCACGACTCCCGCTACTTCGGCCCGGATCGGCTGCACCTCTCGGAGGCAGGACACCGGCGCGTCGCCGGGCACGTCTTGGACCGGCTCGGGCTCGAACACGACTGGCTGCGGCCGTTGCCGGGCACCGACGTCCGGCCCGGCCTGCGTGGCGACCTGCGCTGGTTCCGCGAGCACGTCGCTCCCGCGATGCTCACCCGCGTCCGCAATCGCCTGACCGGCCGTTCGTCGGGCGACGGCTTTCTCCCCAAGCGGCCGGAACTCCAGCCTGTCGCACTGTCCGAAGTGGACGCTTTGGGCGCATGGGCACCCGAAGCCATCTGATCAGCACCGCGAACGCCCTGCTCGCCGAGGAGGGTGTCGGCGCGGTGACCCTGCGCGGGATCGCGAAGGCCGCGGGTGTGTCCCACGGCGCCCCGCTGCGGCACTTCTCCGGCCGCGCCGAACTGCTCTCGGCCGTCGCCGTGCTCGGCTACCGGCAGCTGCTCGAACGCCGCGAGCAGCTGCCCGACGGTACCGCCAGGGAGCGGCTCACCGCCGCGTGCCACGGCTATCTCGACTTCGCGCTGGGGAACCCGGCGATGTTCGAGCTCATGTTCCGCCGGGACCTGATCGACCCCGACGACCCGGAACTCACCGCGGTGAGCAGCGCGGTGTTCGACTTCTTCGCCGAGCTCGTCGCCGCCGTCCAGGCCGGGAACTGGCACCAGGGAACGGATCCACGGCTGCTGGCGACGTCGTTGTGGGCCGCGCTGCACGGGCTCGCCCAGCTGTGGCTGTGGGGCGGCCTGGCCGGGGCGAGCTTCGCACCGTCGGCCGAAGTCGCCCTCGCCGTCACCCTCGACGCCTACCTCGGCTGAAGCGCCGTTAAGGCCACCTTACGGGCGTCGGACGCCCGTAAGGTGGCCTTAACGGCACGACCAGGGAACTCAGCCGACCACAGGAAGCCGGATCGAGCTTTCGCCCAGTGTCACGGAAACCTTCGTGCCCGCCGGGTAGTGCAGCGTGTAGTCCCGGTCGGTCACCAGGAGCACGACGCCGAGGCGGTGTCCGGCCTTCAGCTGGTACTGCCGCGGCTGCAGGTCCCAGTCGAAGGAGTACGTCCGCCCGGCCTGGATGGGCTCGGTCCGGCTGTCGGAATGCCGGTTCCGCACGTCCAGCCAGCCACGGCTGATCACGTCGTACGGCGTCTGCGCGGTGGTGTAGGCGTACTTCGGCCGGCATCCGGAGTCAGTGCCGAGCGTGTCCCCGAAGCACCAGGTGTCCTTCGTCGGGCCGAACCCGGTGATCCGCTGATCGGTGCCGTAGTCCACGAGCAGCGCGCTCAGGTACGGCGACTTCCCGTCCACCGACGCCCGCACGCTGACCTCGGGCGTCCCGGAGATGCGGACGTCCTTCGGCAGCGGCTCGGACACGTACAGCAGGCGGTTCGGATCGGCCTTGTCCTGCGCGGCGATCAGGCTGTCCGCCGTCCTCGCCGGGTCGTCCACGAACTGCTGCTTCCGCCCGTAACCGGGCACCCACGGGCCGAGCACGCCCGGCTGGTCCCCGTGCGACGCGCCGAGCCGCAGCGTGACGTCGTGCGCGCCGGGTTCCGGGTAGTCGCGGTAGTCGGTCCACTTCCCCGGCGACGTCTCGAAGTGCACCTTCGGCTGCCGCAGCACGTTGTTGCGGACGCCGTAGAGCTCATGGTCGAACCACTGGTGCACCGCGTCGAGCCAGGACTGCTGCGCGACATAGAGCGGGTCGTCGTGCGCGGCCTGGTGCAGCCACAGCTTGCGGGTGATGTCGTTGCGGCCCAAGGCTTCCCACAGATCGGTGAAGTTCTTGGGCTTGACGTTCCAGTCGTTGATCCCGGCCACCTGGAACACGCTGCCGTGGTAGTTGCCGAGATCCTTGGCGAAGTTCCGCTGGTCCCAGAAGGCGTTGTAGTCCCCGGAAACCCGGTCCATCGCCTTTTCCATCTCGTGGATCGGGCCCGCGCAGACCTCCGGATTCTTGCGGGTCAGCACCACTTTCGCGTGCAGGTCGGCGTCCTCGCCGACATACCCGCCGGGTGACACGACCCCGCCTTCCGCGCGGTAGTAGTCGTACCAGCTCGCGATGCCGGAGATCGAGACGATCGTCTTCAGCCCCTTGACGCCGGTGCTCGCGACCGCGACCGGCAGCGTGCCGTCGTAGCTCTTGCCTGCCATCGCGACGTTGCCGGTGGACCAGGAGGCCTTGACCTCCTTGCCGTCCTTGGTGAACGCCTTCGCCTTGCCGGTCAGCCACTCCACGACCGTCTTCATGCCGGTCTTCTCTTCGGGCCCGATCGCGCTCGGGCAGCCGTCGGAGTCGCCGGTGCCGAGCGTGTTCGCCGACAGCACGGCGTAGCCGCGCGAGACGAAGTAGTTGTCGTAGTAGACCCGGTTGTAGTTCACCGGGGGCTGTGGGCCGGTCGGCGGCGACCACGGCGAGATCCGCGGCACGTCGGTGACGTCGGCGGGGTGGTACGGCGCGTCGATCGTGCCGCCGAAGTACGGGCTCGGCTCGATGATGCTGGCGACCTTCAGCCCGCCGTCGGTTTCCTTCGGCCGGGTGACGTACACCGAAACCCGGTCCCGTTTGCCGTCGCGGTCGCTGTCGACCGGTGTTTCGACGTAGACCTGTTCCCGCACCGCCTTCGCGTAGTCGTAGACGGGTTTCGTCTCACCGTCACGGATCACCACCTGCCTCGCCGGATCGTCGGCTGCCGACGCCGGCACGGCGGTGGAGAGCAGGGAGACGCTCGCCAGCCCGATCGCGGCGAGCACACGCATGGTTCGCATTGCCCCTCCAGAGCCACCCAGTATTAGGTGTGACACTGGCCCTCGCGGTGCCCTGGCGCAACCCACTTAGCGCGGGTTTCACTCCGCCCGCGCGAGAAAGGGCAGAAGGAGTTCTGCGGTCCGAGGTGGATCCTCGAGCATGGGCGAATGCCCGACGCCGGACAGCAGCTCGACGCGCGCGCCCGCGACCACGCGATAGTCGGCGGCGGAGGAAGAACGCCATCTCCGGTCTTCTTCACCGAAGATCACCAGGAGCGGCTTACCGAGGGATTTCAGCCGATCAGGGAGTGGCCGCTGCGCCAGGTAGCCGCTGGACGCCTGGAATGTCGCGGTGAAGGCGTGGTAGGTCATCCCGCGCACGTCGTCCACGAGCTGCTGGGGAATCACGAAACCCGGGCGGCTGAAGGCGGGGCGCATGGCCTGGCGGATCTGCTCGTCGGTCAGCTCGGGCCACTGCGCGGGGCCGATGGCGAACTCCTGCGCGATGAACGCGTCCAAGCAGGGCCCGGTGTTGATGAGCGCCAGCGCGGTCACCAGGCCAGGCCGTTGCTCGGCGAGGGCGGTGGCGACCGAGCCGCCGGTGGAGTGGCCGACCACGACAGCGCTGCGCACGCCGAGCAGATCCAGCACCTCGCCCGCCCGGCGACCCTGGTCCGGGATCTCGTACCGCGCGTCGCCCGGTTTGGCGGATCGGCCGTGGCCGAGCAGGTCGAGCCGGATGACGCGATGCGTCTCGGCCAGCATCGGCACCAGCGGATCCCAGGAACGGGCCGACGACGCGGACCCGTGGACGAGCAGGACCGCGGGAGCGTCGCGGGGGCCGTCCTGGCGGATGTGGAGGGTGCCGTCGGCCAGGGACAGGGCCGATTCCTGGGTGGTTTCGTCAGTCATGGGCCCACTTTGCACACCGATGCGCCCCGGCGGCTTGGAAGAATGTTACGTCTCCCAGCCGGTGGGAAGACTCTGGATGCCGAACTCGCGGCGTAGCACCGCCTTCGCCGCGTGCATTCCGGCCATTCCGTGGACACCGGATCCGGGCGGTGTCGCGGCCGAGCAGAGGTACACGCCACTCAGCGGCGTGCGGTAGGGATTCCAGCGTGCTGCCGGGCGGGCGAGCAGCTGCCGCGGGCTCACCGCGCCCCCGGCGATGTCCCCGCCGACGTAGTTCGCGTTGTATGCCTCCAGTTCCGACGCCGGCCGGGCGGCCGACGCGAGGATCGTGTCCGAGAATCCGGGTGCGAACCGTTCGATCCGATGGCGGACGAGGTCGGTGGCGTCGAGCGGATCGCCGTGGGGGACGTGGGTGTATGTCCACACTGGACGCTTGCCGGAAAGCCCGCGTGACGGGTCGGTGGTCATCGGCTCGGAGAGAAGCACGAACGGCTCGTCCGCGTGTCTTCCCGCCGCGACGGCGTTCTCCGCCGTGCGCACCTCCGCCGCTGTCCCTCCGATGTGGACGGTTCCGGCCGCGCCGATCCGCTTGTCGCGCCACGGAATCGGTTCGGACACGAGGAAGTCCACCTTGGCCGCGCCGGGGCCGTACCGGTACCGCTCCAGTGCCCGGCGGTATCCGGCGGGCAGCAGTTCGCCCGCGATGTCGAGCACGCCGCGGGGCACGAGGTCGAGCAGGACGGCGCGGGCGTGCGCGAGCTGCCGCAGGTCGGTGACCCGGCTGTCGAGGCGGATCCGGCCGCCGTGGGCGAGCAGGTCCGCGGCGAGCGCGTCGACGATCGACTGACTGCCGCCGCGCGGGAGCGGCCAGCCGGTCGCGTGCGCGAGGTGGCCGAGGAGCAATGCCGCGCCCGCCGCGGCGAGCGCGGGCAGGCGGGACATCGTGTGCGCGGCGACGCCCGTCAGCAGCGCGGGTGCTTCCGGACCATGGAACCCGAGGCCCTGCGTGAGTATCCGGAACGGCAGCAGGGCGGCGGCGCGCGGGTCGCGCGGGAGGTGCCGGAGGTCGCCGAGCAACGCCTCGACCACGCCCGGGCTGCGGTCGACGAGCGGCGCCATGAGACGTCGCCAGCGATCGCCGTCGGCGCCGAGCCCGGCGCAGGTCCGGTCCAGACCGGGGTAGGCCAGGGCAGTGCGGTGCTCGTCGATCGGATGGGCGTAGGAGATCTCCGGGTGGAGCAGTTCGACGCCGTGTGCGGCGAGGTCGAAGCCGCGGAAGAACGGCGAGGCCGCGGCCATCGGATGCACCGCGGCGCAGACGTCGTGCCGGACGTCGGCGTCGAACAGCGGCACCGTGCGGGCGCCACCGCCGATCTCGGCGGCGGACTCGTACACTTCGACGCCGAGACCGGCTCTGGCCAGCAGCACAGCGGCGGCCAGGCCGTTGGGCCCGGAGCCGACGACGGCCACTTCGGCGGACACACCGACCACCTCCCCTGCCCGAACACCTGATCGAATATTGTCGTACCCGCGTCCTATCTTGTCCCCGTGCCCACCCAACCAGGCTGGGCCTCGCCCGAACAGGAAGGGGGACCATTGCCCGACCACGACATGCTGCTCGCGCGGGTCCGGAAGCTGCTCGCCAAGGCGGAGGACCCGGCGGTCACCGAGGCGGAAGCCGAGCTGTACAACACCAAGGCCGCCGAGCTGATAGCCCGGTACGGGATCGACCGCGCGATGGTCGCCGACGCGGGCACGGGGGCCGACGAGATCGGCATGCGCAAGATCCCGCTCGACAACCCGTACAGCAGGGACAAGGCCACGCTGCTGACCAACATCGCGTTCCCGCTGCGCTGCCGCACGCTGCTGCATCGCGCGGCCAAGGGCGTCGAGGCGGTGACCGTCTTCGGTTTCCGTTCCGACCTCGAACGCGTGGAGCTGCTGTTCACCAGCCTGCTGTTGCAGGCGACGACGCAGCTGACCAGGGTACGGCCGGAGAACCGCGTGTTCCGCGGTGAATCGCTGGCCGCGTACCGGCGGACGTGGCTGCACGGGTTCGCGCGGGCGGTGTACGAACGATTGCGCCAGGCCGAGGAGCACGCGGCGCGGAGTCACACCGCGATGTCGGCGAGCGGGCGGTCGGCCGAGCTGGTCGTCCGCGATCGCACGGCGATGGTGCAGCAGGCCTTCGACGAGCAGTTCAGCGATCTGCGCGCGGCCCCGCCCCGGCGGCTGTCGGGCACCGGCTATCTCGACGGCCACCACGCGGGCACCAACGCCAACCTGAGCCCGACGGCGCTGACCAAGCGGAGGAAGGTGCTGCCCATGCGCTGAGTTTCTCGCGGCACGGCCGCGATCCGCGCGCTTCGCCCGTAAGCAGGTATCCCGGCCATGATCATCTCGGTTTACTGTGCCGATGCGCGTTGTGGATCTCTCCGGCAGGCCGGATCTGGTCGATCCCGCACTGCGGCTCGGTGACGTCGGCGGCGAATTCCTCTATCGCGGCCCCGGCGGCAAGGTGATCGCACCCGAGCGATTGCTGAAGCATTGGGGCCAGTATTCCCTTGTTCTTCTCGATGACGACGACACGCTGATGGCGCGGGCGCTGTCCATCCCGGTCGCGTTCCCGACCGCGGACCGCCCCGAACTGCCCGACGACGGCTGGGACGCGGCACTGCGCTGGGCCCTCGAGGATCTTGTCGACGGTCGCGCGCCGACCACCCTGGTGGCACTCGAAATCGTGGTGGCGCGACACCTGCTGGGTACCGGTCTCTCGACGCACGCGTTGAAGGCGTTCAAGGCGCGAGCCGCCGAAACCGGACTGACCCGGCTGGTGGCGCCGGTGCGCCCGATCGGCAAGGAAGCCGAGCCGGACGTGCCGATGCCGGAGTACGCGTTTCGCCGCCGGGAGGACGGGCTGTTCGCCGACCGCTGGCTGCGGACCCACGAGCGGCTGGGCGCGCGGCTGGTGAAGATCGCGCCCTTCGCGCTGACGGTCACCGGCACGCTCGCCCAATGGCGGGAGTGGACCGGGGTCAAGCTCGCCGACGGTCCGAACCGGATCCCCGGCGGCATCGCCCCGGTCCACGCCTCGGTGTCGCACGACGTCGGTATCTACGTCGAGCCCAACGTCTGGATGGACCACCCGCTCTGACACACGAGTTCGCCGTCCAATCACGCGAGTGCCGTGTTCGATCACGCGAGATCGCCGTTCCCGCACGGAATTCTCGTCGCGTCGGCCGGGAAGATCGGCTCTACTGGGCCAATGCGCATGGAGGACCTGGCGACCCGGCCGGAGTTGCGGCGGGCCGCGCTCGACCTCGGCACCGTCGGCGGGGAGTTCCTGAGTCACGACGTGGTGGGCCTGCTGGCGAAGTCGAAGCGGCTGGCCACGCGGTGGCCCGAGTTCTTCCTGGTGCTGCCGGACGACGACGTCCCGGTGGCTCGCGCGGCCGCGATCCCGGTGGAGTTCCCGACCGGCGAACGACCGGAGCTGCCCGAACACGGCTGGGACGGCACGTTGCTGTGGGCGGCCGAGGACGTCATGGACGGGCGGGCCCCGACCAGCCTGGTCGCCATCGAGGTCACAGTGGCCGAACACGCGCGAGGCCGAGGACTCGCCGCGGTCATGCTCACGGAGCTGAGGGCGAAGGCACGCGCCGCCGGGCTGTCACGGCTCGTCGTCCCGGTGCGGCCGACCGGACTGGAGCAGCGACCGAATGAGTCCATTGTGGACTATGTGACGCGGAAGCGTCCGGACGGATTGTTCGCCGACCCGTGGTTGCGCACGCACGAACGGCTCGGCGCGCGGCTGATCGGCGTCGCGCCGTTCGCGATGACGGTCACCGGCACGCTCGCGCAGTGGCGGGAGTGGACCGGTGTCGTCGACGGGCTCAACACGGTGCCTGGCGGCATCGCGCCCGTACTGGCTTCGGTGAAGCGCGACCTCGGCGTCTACGTTGAGCCGAACGTGTGGCTGGACCACCCGCTGTGACACCACGGTTCACCACCGGACGGGCAACGCGTCGAGCTGCCAGGTGCCCGGATTCGGCCCGTGCCGCAACTCCTCCGGCTCGACCGCGAGCGCGAGTCCGGGACAGCGCCGGAACAACGCGCCGAAGGCGATCTCGGCCTCTTGCCGGGCCAGCGCGGCACCAAGGCAGTAGTGCGGTCCCGCACCGAATCCGACGTGGGTTTCCGCGCGCCCAGGATCGCGGGTGATGTCGAGCCGCTCGGGGGCGGTGAACTTACGCGGGTCGTAGTTCGCCCCGGCGAGCACCGGCATCACGGCTTCGCCGCGGCGGACCAGTTCGCCGCCGATCTCGACGTCTTCGGCGGCGTACCGCATCCGGGTGCCCAGCCCGGGCCCGCACCAGCGCATCAGCTCGTGCACGGCCTTCGGCAGCAGGGCGGGATCCGCGCGAAGCAGGGCGAGCTGATCGGGATGAGTGAGCAGCGCGGCGGTGCCGTTGGCCAGCAGGTGCGCGGTGGTCTCGTGCCCGGCGACCACGAGGTTCTGCACCAGCGCGATCATCTCGACGTCGCTGAGCCGATCGCCGTCCTCGGCCTGTGCGCGAACCAGTCCGGTGATCAGGTCGTCCGCGGGGTGGTGCCGCCGGAATTCGAGGAGCACCCGGACGTGATCCACCATTCCCGCCAGCGCCTCGGCCACTCCGGGGCCGAATCCCGCGGCCAGCGCGGCACTCCACTCCCGCCACTGTGGCCGATCCGCCTCGGGAATGCCGACCAGTTCGCAGATCACCGCGATCGGCAGCGGATACGCGAAGTGCCGCAACAGATCGACGACGCCGTCCTCGGCTTGGCCGGGTAGTTCGTCCAGAAGGCGCTCGGTGAGTTCAGCGATCCTCGGACGCAGCTCGGTGACCCGTCGCACGGTGAACGCCCTGGTGACCAGGCCGCGCAGCCGAGCGTGCTCGGCGCCGTCGACCTCGCTGATCCCCGACTTCAGGTAGACGAAGTGCTCTTCGGGGATCCCCGTGGCACGCCACAGCTGTTCCCGCAGGTCCACCGCGCCCGGCACGGCCGCGGCGGAGCTGACGAACCTCGGATCGCTCATGACGAGCTTGACGTCGTCGTACCGGGTGACCAGCCACATGGGCTCGATGCCGGGAACGACCGCCTTGGCCAGCGCCGCACGCTCCCGGATCCGCGAATACGCCGTGAACGGATCCCGCACGAGTTCGGCGTCGGTGAGGTCCACCATGCCTTCGGATGTCGTCATCACATGTTCCTATCATCTGAATGTGATCCCATCCTGGCGTGCTCATGAAAGGCCTGTCAACCGCCACGAATCCGAACCAGGTGACAACCCGAGTCGGCACCTGCTAACTTTTATTGGCATGTGGGGGACGTCGTGGTGAGTGGCTCTTCGCCGACCGGCGACGAGCTCGTCCGGCTGCTCGGGACGCTCGCGAATCCGCACCGGCTGCGCATCGTCGCCGCGCTGCTCGCCGAACGCGCCTACGTCAGCGAGCTGGCGCGCGAGCTGCGGATCAGCCGCGCACTCCTCCAGGTACACCTGCGCAAGCTGGAGGCGGCGGGGCTGGTGACGTCCAGTCTCGAGGTCTCGGCCGACGGCAAGGCCATGAAGTTCTACGAGGTCACGCCGTTTTCGGTCCAGCTCACCCCGCAGGCCGTCGCGGCGGCGGTACCGACGCTGAGCACACCGGATTCCGTCCAGGGGGACGGCTCGGACGAGGGAGCACGGTCATGAACTGGCACCAGTGGCAGGAAATCATCGGGGTGACCGGGGTTTTCGTGCTGATCACCGTCGTGCTCACCGTCGCCATCGTGCAGCTGGCCTCGACCTGGCGGGCCAAGGCGGCGCTGGCGCGCGAGCACGAGTACCGGGCGCTGGCCGACCGGGCGACGCGGTCGCAGGAGGAAACCGAACGGCGTCTCGCGGACGTCCAGGACCGGCTGCGCTCCATCGAACGCGTCCTCAAGGAGGTCGAATAAGACCGTCGAGTAAGAGCAAGGCCCTGGGCCGCCGAGCGGCAACTCGACGGCCCAGGTGGAAGAAGCACCTCGCCCAAGGGCGAGTCCTTACACAGATAGCTCCTTCACGGAAGGACTTTAGTTCATGCTGCCCACAGGCACCCCGGACCTGCGGGGGCCGGTGATCGAGCGGATCGCGGGCTGGTCGATCCGGCACCGCGCCGCGGTCCTCCTCGGCTGGCTCGCGCTCGTCGTGCTCGCACTGGCCGTCGGCTCGCTCGTCCCCGGTTCCAGCCTTCCCAGCTCCGACGCCGGCGAATCCGGTACAGCACAAGGGATTCTCCGCGCCCAGAACAGTTACGAACCACTTCTGGAAAACGTCCTCGTGCAACAACGTGAACCGCGCGACGACGCCGAACTCCGATCGGCGACCGACGATCTCGTGCGCACCCTCCAAGCGTCGGACGCGGTCACCGGCCTCCGCACGCCGGTCGACGCACCGGATGGCAGGTCGCGGCTGGTGACGTTCCAGATCACCGGCACCGACGCGGAAATCCGTCCGCATTTCACCGCCGCGAGCGCGGCCGTGGACGCCGTGGCCGCGCGGCATCCCGCAGTCCTGGTAGCGCAGGCCGGGGACATGAGCCTGAGCACCGTGGTGGACAAGAGCATCAAGCAGGACATCAAGCGGTCCGAACTGATCTCCCTCCCGCTCACCGTGGTGATCCTGCTGTTCGTCTTCGGGGCGCTGATCGCCGCGTCGATCCCGTTGCTGCTGACCGCGACCGCGGTGACCGCGACGTTCGGCTTTCTGTCCGCTGTGGACAAAGTGGTGCCGATCAACAGCGCCACCACAGTGATGACGTTGCTCATCGGGACCGCGGTCGGGGTCGACTACTCGTTGTTCTTCCTCCGCCGGGAACGCGAGGAACGCGCTGCCGGGCGTCCGGTCGACCAGGCGATCCGGACCGCCGCCGGCACCTCGGGCCGGGTCGTGGCCGTCTCCGGGCTCACCGTCGCGCTGTGTGTGACCGGGCTGGGTTTCACCGGACTCGACCAGCTCCGCGGGTTCGCGATCAGCTCGATCCTGGTTGTCGGGCTGACCGTCGCCGCGTCGGTGACCGCGCTGCCCGCGCTGCTTTCCCTGCTAGGCCACTGGGTCGACCGCGGCAGGCTGCCCTGGCTCGGCCGGCGCCGGACCACGGCCGACCATTCCCGGTTCTGGGCCAAGATCGCCGAGGTCGTCACGCGGCGTCCGACGCTGTGGGGTGGGCTCGCCGTCGTCCTCCTCGCCGTCCTGGCGTTGCCCGCGAGCAGGATCCAGCTCCAGGCGCCGCTGGCCACGGAAAGCCTGCCGCGCAGCGTCCCGGTGATCGACGCCGCGGTGCGCATGCAGGACGCGTTCCCCGGTGCGGCCATCCCGGCGCACATCGTCGTCTGGAACGGACGGGGCGGCCCGGTCGACACCCCTGCCGTGCGGAACGCCATCGCGGAACTCGGGGCGCGAACCGCGGGGCCGGTTGTCACGGTGTCCGTCGATCAGGCGCTCGTAGTCCGCATTCCCTTGGCGGGTAATGGTTCCCTGGCCTCGGATCAGGCACTGAAGACACTGCGTGAGGACGTTCTCCCGGCGACCCTGGGCAAGGTCGGCGGGATTGGGTTCGCCGTCGCGGGCAAGACCGCCATCGCGCACGACTTCGCGGCAAAGGTGGCCGACCGGACGCCGTACGTTTTCGGCTTCATCCTGCTGCTCGCGTTCGTCCTGCTGTGGGCGGCGTTCCGCTCGATCGGTGTCGCGATCATGTCGATCGCACTGAACCTGCTCTCGGTCGGCGCCGCGTACGGGGTGCTGACGTGGGTGTTCCAGGACGGGAATTTCGCGTCACTGCTGGGTTTCACCCCGTACGGCGGGGTGCTCGACTGGCTCCCGGTGTTCCTGTTCGTGCTGCTGTTCGGGCTCAGCATGGATTACCACATCTTCATTCTCAGCCGGATCCGCGAGCGATGGCTGTCCGGGATGAGCGCCCGCGAAGCGATCATCGACGGCACGGCCTCGGGAGCCGGCGTGGTGACCAGCGCGGCGGTGATCATGACCGGCGTCTTCAGCGTTTTCCTTACACTGAGCGCGATCGAGTACAAGATGATGGGCCTCGGGATGGCGTTCGCGATCCTGCTCGACGCGACGCTGATCCGCGGTGTCCTGCTGCCCGCCGCGCTCACCGTGCTCGGGCGGCGGCTGGGGAAACCGGTCAGTCCGGCAAGTCGGGACGCCGGTCCGCGAACCGCGTCGCCTGTTCGAAGGCGTGCCCGGCCCGCAGCACGCTGAGTTCCGCGCGGTGTGCTCCGACGAGCTGCACCCCCACGGGGAGCCCGTCCGGGGTGAACCCGGCAGGCACCGACAATGCCGGGCTTCCCGTGGCGCTCACGAAGAACGCCGAGCGCATCCAGCCCAGATAGTCCTCCATCGGCACGCCGTCGACCGACGCCGGGTACTCCAGTTCAGCGTCGAACGGCGGCACCTGGCTCACCGGCAGCAGCAGGATGTCGTAGCGCTCGAAGAACTCCCGGGTGCGGTGGAACAACGCGGTGTGCAGCACTTCGGCTCGCGCAATGTCCACACCGGACAGCCGGAGTCCTTCCTCGACGTTCTGCGCCAAGGTCGCCTTGAGCCGATCGCGGTGCTCCGCATGGGTTTGCGCGAAACTCCACGCGCGCAAGGTCCGGAACACCTCGTCGGCGCCGGTGAAGTCGACGCAGTCCCGTTCGACGTGGCAGCCGAGGTCCTCGAAGGTCCGCGCAGCCCGCTCGACGACCGCGGCCACCGCTGGGTCGACCGGGAGACTGCCGCCGAGATCGGGCGACCACGCCACGCGCAGACCGCGCGGATCGGCGTCGAGTGGTTGCGCGAACACGGATCCCGGCGTTTCCAGCGAGGTCGGGTCCCGCGGGTCGGGGCCGGCCATGACCGACAGCAGCAGCGCCGCGTCGGCGACCGTGCGGGCCATCGGGCCCTTAACCGCCATCGTCGTCCATCCCATCGCGCGCGGCCAGTCCGGCACGCGGCCGGGCGAAGGCCGGAAGCCGACGACGTTGCAGAACGACGCCGGGTTGCGCAGCGAACCGCCCATGTCACTGCCGTCGGCGAGCGGGTGCATCCCGCAGGCGAGCGCGGCCGCCGCGCCGCCGCTGCTGCCGCCCGCGGACCGCGTGCGGTCGTAGGGATTGCGCGTCAGGCCGAAAACCGGGTTGAACGTGTGCGAGCCCGCGGCGAACTCGGGCACGTTCGTCTTGCCGATCGTGATGACCCCGGCCGCGCGCAGCCGTTCGACGAGCAGCTCGTCGCGCTCGGGCACGTAGTCGGCGAGCAGCGGCGAACCGTAGGTCGTGCGGATGCCCGCGGTCTCGTGACTGTCCTTGTGCGCCATGGGAATCCCGTGCAGCGGCCCGACTTCCTCGCCTGCCGCGAGCCGCTCGTCGGCCGCCGCGGCCGCACTGAGAGCGCTTTCCACGGTGCGGGTGACGACAGCGTTGACCTGCGGGTTGACCTGCTCGACGCGGTCCAGGTGAGCCTGCGTGACTTCGCGCGCGGACACTTCCCGCGCCCGGAGCCGATCGGCGAGTTCACGAGCGGTCAGTGCGCAGATCTCGGATTCGGCCACCCGGCCATCTGATCACCAGGCCCCGGCTCACGGCAAGACCTCGGGGTCAGCAACCGCACGCGACGGCGGACACCGGCGCGGTCAGCGGGTCCGCGTCGGCCTCCCGCCGCCCGGCCGCGGAGTCGACCGGAAAGCCCTCCCGGACCCAGTACTCGTAACCGCCGATCATCTCCTTGACCCGGTAGCCGAGCCGGGCGAAGGCGAGCGCGGCGCGGGTTGCGCCGTTGCAGCCGGGGCCCCAGCAGTAGGTGACCACGACGGCGTCGTGCGGGACGAGGTCGCGGGCGCGTTCGGCGATCCGCGCGGTCGGCAGGTGAAGCGCGCCGGGAAGGTGCCCCTGGTCCCAGGATTCGACGCTGCGGGAATCGACGACGACCAAGCCGTCGACACGGGCTTCGAGGTCGGCGTGGACGTCGCTGACGTCGGCCTCGAACGCGAGACGTCCGGCGAAGTGGGCGACGGCGTCGATCGGAGTAGCCGGTGAGGTGGCGAGAACAGTGCTCATGGCGTTCATCGTGCTGGGCGTGGCTCCGAGCGAACAGTGGCGTGAACGCCGCTGTTCGCTAAGATCTCGCCATGTCGACAGTCTCGGTCCTGCTCTACGACGGCATGTCCGCGTTCGAACTGGGCATCGTCACCGAGGTCTTCGGCCTGCCCCGGCCGGAGTTCGACGTCGACTGGTACCGGCTGACGATCTGCTCCGCGCGTCCGGGCCCCGTGCGGATCATCGGCGGCGCCACGCTGCACGCCGACGGCGATCTCGACGCCTTCGCCGCGGCGAGCACGGTCATCGTGCCCGGCGTCGGCGATATCCACGGCGACTGCCCACCCGCGGTGATTTCCGCTCTACGCTTGGCTTTCCGGCGCGGAGCGCGGATCGTGTCGATCTGCTCGGGCGCCTTCGCGCTGGCCGCGGCGGGCCTGCTCGACGGCCGCCGCGCCGCGACGCACTGGCAATACGCCCCCGTCCTCGCACGGCGCTTCCCCCGCGTCGACGTCGACCCGGACGTCCTCTACCTCGACGACGACCCGATCCTGACGAGCGCGGGCAGCGCCGCCGGCCTGGACCTGTGCCTGCACGTGGTACGCAAGGACCACGGCCCCACGATCGCCAACGCCGTCGCGCGCCGGCTGGTCGTCCCCGCACACCGCGACGGTGGCCAGGCGCAGTTCATCGAATCGCCGGTGATCGCCGACGCGGACGACAGCCGCGTCACGGCCAGCATGTCCTGGGCGCTTTCGAACCTCACGGAACCCATCACCGTCGAGACGCTCGCGCGCACCGCGAACATGTCCCCGCGCAGCTACCTCCGGCATTTCGCGCGCAGCACCGGCACCAGCCCGATCCGCTGGCTCATCGCCCAGCGCGTGCACGCGAGCCTGCCGCTGCTGGAAAAGACCACGCTGCCGATCGACCACGTCGCCACGTCCGTCGGCTTCGACACGGCAGTGACCTACCGGCACCACTTCACCCGCACGATGCGCGTCACGCCGACGGCCTACCGACGGAGTTTCACCGCGTCAGGGGATGCCGGGCGACATCCCCTGACGTGACGTGATTCAGGGCGCGTCGACGAGTACGCGCCCCGCGTCGGCGTTCTGCGACACCAGGCTTCCGGCGTAGTTTCGTTGCACCTGCGCGGCTTCCGCGGCGTTGGGTTTCGTGTTGGCGCAACTGACCCCGCCGGTCGACCCGGACATCAACGACGAGCACGGACCGGGTTTCCGGTCGGGCAGCCCAAGGCTGTGGCCGAGTTCGTGGGAGGCGATCCGAACCTTGTTGTAGCCCTGCTGGACGGCTTCCCTGCCGTACCAGACCGTGACCTGACCACCGGGACGGACGGGCCCGAGCGTGGCCCGCGGCCAACCCGGATCCGCGACGACACGGATGTTCGCCCGCTGCCCAGGAGACGCTTTCACGATGCGTACGTTGGTCACGCTGGTGTTCCAGACGTTGACGCCCTGGGCGACGACGTCCTTGAACTCCGCGGCCTGGCTGTCGTCATAGGTGAGCGTTGTCGCGTTGATCTCGGCCGCGGCGGCGGTGGGCACCACGGTGACCGGCAGCAACAGAGCGGTACCGGCCACCACGCCGGCGAATGTACGTCGAAGCACGATTTACTCCTCGCGTCAGAGCGGAGCCTGTGTCGACCTCGGGGACTCGTGCGGCGGCGGGCAACGCACTGTACGTGCCCCGCCAACCTCACAGCGTGATGCTAGAACCGCCCACTCCCGACCAAAACCCGCCATAAGTCGCGAAGAACGGACAACCCCACGGCGCCACGCCGACGCCGCGGACTCGCATCCGTGTCGATCGTTGCGCCGCCTACCAACCATCAGGCGCCACGGCATAACCCCAGGTCAAGCTGTGTGATACCGCGCCGAACACAGAAGCCTCCCTGCCGATGGCGCCACATCCGGCGTACACCCATCTTGTAGTGGCGCCATCGATATGCCATCATGGCGCCATGGACCTAAGCGTGTACGTGGATCGCTTTGGTCGCGAGCTCGCTGCACTTATCGCGGCTGACGACGAGGACACTCTTGCGCTGCTTGAGCGCCGGAGAACGCCACTGGAATCACTGATCCGCCTCACGCTGCTGGACGTGCTCTCCACCGCTACGAGTGAGATCACCCGTGACCTGGCGCCAGGCTCGGTCGAACTGCGCCTGCGCGGAACCCGACCGGAATTCGCCGTCGCGCCGCCCGCACCGGAGCAAACACCGGAGAACGCGGCCGATGACAGCTTCGAGGCTGACGTCGAGGCGCAACTCAACGGCGTCCCCATGAGCACCGAGTACAGCGGGATGGCACGAATCAATTTCCGCCCCCCGGAACAACTCAAGGCCGCGATCGAGGAGGCGGCTGGAAAGGAGGGCAGTTCGGTCAACGCATGGTTGGTCCGCGTGGTATCGGCCGCGTTGCGGCAGCGCGACCGTGGTCAGCACACCGATCAGCGCGGCAAACGTGCTCCGCAGCGTCGGACCGGTTGGGTGCGCTAGCCCATTTCTTCCCACCCTCGAACGACACCCACAGAACACGAGGAAGGACAGCTGTGCCCACATTCGACACGCCCGAGCCGATCACAGTCATGATCGAACTGGGTGTCGGCTCCGTGCAGATCACCGCGAGCGATCGGACCGATACCGTCGTCGACCTGCAGCCAACGGACGACTCAGACAAATCTGACGTCAATGCCGCCAAGAAAACGCACGTCGATTACACGGATGGCTGTCTTGTGGTGAAGGTCCCGAAGCAGCACGTCCTCGATTTCTCAAGCAGGACCAAGTCGGTCGATGTGTCCATCGAACTACCGACCGGATCGCGGGTGTACGGCGACGCGGCGGTGGCGGACCTCTATTGCACGGGCCGGATCGGGGAATGCAGGTACAAGGCATCCAACGGGCATCTCCACCTCGAAAACACCGGCGTGCTGCACCTGGATACGACGGCTGGAAACGTCCGGGTGGACCATGTCGTGGGCAATGCCGAAATCACCGCGGGAACCGGATGGGTGCGCATCGGCAAAATAGACGGTACGGCCGTCATCAAAACCTCCAATGGCAACGCGGAGATCGGTACAGTAACCGATGAGGTGGTCGTGCGTGCCGCCAATGGCAGTATCTCCATCGATCGCGCCCTGGGGGCCCAGGTCGACGCCAGGACCGCCAACGGAAGCATTCGCGTTGGGGAAGTCGTTCGCGGTTCGGTCGTGATGCGGACCTCGGCGGGCGACCTCGATGTCGGGATCGCGGAAGGCACCGCCGCCCTGCTCGACGTGAACACCGGGTACGGGCGCATGAACACTTCACTGGACGGCACGGCTTCGGGTCCCGAGGACGCAGAAGAGACCGTCGAAGTGCGCGCGCAAACCCAGTTCGGCGATATCACGATCCACCGCTCCTGATCACATCTCTGGTTGACGTCTGAAAGGGAAGCTCCCATGACGACTACGCAGCTTCGATCTGCGATCACGACGACCGGCTTACGCAAGTCCTACGGCGATCACCTCGTGCTCGACGGTCTGGACCTCGACGTTCCGCAGGGAACCGTCTTTTCGCTGCTCGGCGCCAATGGCGCCGGCAAGACCACCATGATCAAGATTCTCTCCACCCTCATCAATGCCGACGGTGGCGAGGCATCGATCAACGGCCACAGCCTGTCCGACGAGCCCGAGGCGGTTCGCGCCGCGATCGGCGTCACCGGCCAGTTCTCGGCAGTGGACAACCTGCTCACCGGCGAGGAAAACCTGATCCTGATGGCGGATCTCCGCCACCTCGGCCGGGCGGAAAAGCGGCGGCGGGTCACCGAGCTGCTCGAACAGTTCGATCTGGTCGGGGCGAGCAAGAAGCCGGCCGCGACCTACTCGGGCGGTATGCGACGGCGGCTCGATCTCGCGATGACCCTGGTCGGCGACCCGCGGGTGATTTTCCTCGACGAACCGACCACAGGCCTGGACCCACGCAGCCGTCGCGCCATGTGGCAGATCGTCCGCGAACTCGTAGCCCGCCGCGTCACGATCTTCTTGACCACGCAATACCTGGAGGAAGCCGACGAGCTCGCCGACCAGATCGCGGTCCTGGACAAGGGGCGGCTGATCGCCCAGGGCACCTCGGAAGAGCTGAAACGCCGTATCCCCGGAGGCCATGTCCGCCTGCAGTTCGTCGACGCACAAGGACTCGACTTGGCCGCGAGTGTCCTGGGCCAGGTGCTCCGCCTGGACGATGCCCTCGCCTTGCAGGTACCGACCGACGGCAGCGTCAGGTCGCTGAAGAGCCTGCTCGATCGGCTTGGCGACCATTCGATCGAGGTCGACGGGCTGACGGTGCACACCCCGGACCTCGATGACGTCTTCCTTGCACTGACCGGTAAGTCAACGAACGAAGAAGAGGAGATGGCCTGATGGCGGCGCGGTCTTATGCCCTGACCGATTCGATGACGATGTTGCGCCGCAATCTCCGGCGCATGATCCGATACCCGACCATGATCGTGATGATCATCGGCATGCCGGTCATCTTCCTGCTGCTGTTCGTCTACGTTTTCGGCGGCACGCTGGGAGCAGGGCTCGGCACCAATTTGACCGCGCAGTCCGGCGGATCCAGTGGCCGCGCGGAATACGTCAACTACGTCTCACCCGCGATCATGTTGATGACCGTGACGGCCGTCGTGCAGGGGACGTCGGCCTCGGTCGCGACGGACATGACCGAAGGCATCATCGCCCGATTCCGCACCATGTCCATCGCCCGTGTCTCGGTACTGACCGGGCACGTCCTCGGCAGCATGATCCAGACCGTGGTCGGCGTGGCGGTGGTGACCGGTGTGGAGCTGCTGGTCGGCTTCCGGCCCGCAGCGGGGGTGGGTGGCTGGTTCGCCGCGTTCGGAATCCTGATGGCTGCGGCGTTCGCGCTCATCTGGCTTTCGGTCGCGCTCGGTCAGGCCAGCAACACCGTCGAAACTGCCAGTAACCTGCCCTTGCCGCTGATGCTCCTGATCTTCCTCGGCAGCGGGTTCGTTCCTCCCGAATCCATGCCGGCCGGGTTGCGCTGGTTTGCCGAGTACCAGCCCTTCACCTCGATCATCGAAACCCTGCGGAGCATTTTCGTCGGCACACCGGTCGGGAGTAACGCGATAATCGCGCTGAGCTGGTGTGTTGTCATCGCCCTTGGCGGATACCTCTGGTCGAGGAAGCTCTACAATCGCGAATACACGAGGTAACCGGAATCATCGAGTGATCGTGGGGTTCGCCTCATTCCGCGCCGGTAGCTCGTCCGGCCGTTGCTCCGGCAACGGCCGGTCTGCCGTCTCCAGACCCGTCACGAAGAGGACCGCCGTCGCCACGACCAGCGGTGCCGCAGCGATGAGCGCCACCGTGCCCAGCACAGGTGTCGCGCCGAGCAGTAGCGGACCGGCGAGACCGCCGACCTTGCTGGCGGCGGCGGCGAGTCCACTGCCCGTGGCACGCAATGCCGTCGGGTACAGCTCGGTCGAGTACGGGGACAGCATCGCGATCATGCCGGCCGTCGTGGACAGCAACAGCCCGACCAGGACGATCACCGGCCCATCTGCCCGAATATCCCACAGACCCAGCAGTGTGAAGCATCCCAGCGTCCCGGTGGTCAGCACCGAGTACAGAATCATCGAGCCGCGGCTGCTCCAGCGCCCGTACAGACAGGCAGCGACGAGCACACTCGGCACGGCCGCTAACGACGCGAGGAACAACAACCGTTCCGCCTCATCGCGGTGACCGAGGCGCTGCAGGAAGGTCGGCAGGAAGGTGATGAATCCCCAATTCACGACGCCCCAGCCCAGTCCGTAGAGCAGGACCGACATCGACCGTCTCAGGTAGGGACGCGCGAACAGGTCCACGAACGGTGACCGGACCCGAACCGACGCCGCGACCTGGCGGGCCGAGTCCACGACGGCGTCCGTCACGACGGTGATCCCGTACCTGCGCATGACCTCGGCCGCTGCCGCCTCCTGGCCGTTGCGGATCAGGAACCGCGGTGACTCGGGGATCCAGGCGCACAGGATGAGCAGCAACAGCCCGGACGGCAGGCCGAGTAACCACAGCACGCGCCAACCGAAAAGGGGGATGAACAGCGTCGCCGCGCCGCTGGCCACCAAATAGCCGAATGTGGCACCCAGCCCGCTCTGCAGGACGATCAGCGGGCCGCGGTGCTTGGCCGGGACCGACTCCGCGGTCAGCGAGTAGACGGTCGGCAGCATGCCACCGGCCGACGCGCCCATGAGGAAACACATCACCAGATTCCAGCCGAAGGATGGCATGAAACCGCAGATCGACGTCCCGATGTAGAGGACAGAGGAGAAAATCAGGGTTGCCCGCCTGCCGACGATGTCGGCCAGGTAGCCCCAGACGAGCGAGCCGACCACGGTGCCGGCGATCGCGGCGAACGGCAGCCAGGCCGCATCCCGGGTGGTGAGGCCGTATTCGGCCGCCATCCCGGGTACGACGAACCCCAGAGAGGCCGGTTTCATCGTATCGATCACCAGCCCGATAGTGAGCATCACAAGCAGCGACCAATGTCGCCGGGTGAGGCCGGCCTCGTCGATCGACCGGAACTGGAGGCGGGACTCGCTCCGGGCCGACGGGGCCGAATCACGTGTGCGGGTCGTGAGGGACCAGCCGACCAGGCCGACACCGACGGCGATCAGGACCATCCCGGCCGTCATCGCCGTGGACATGCCCATGTCGGCCATCATCACGGCGGCCGACCGCATCTGCATGCCGTCGGTATGCCGTGCGTGGTACGCGATCAGGAAATCGGGAAAATGCAGCAGGACGCCGGCCACGACCAGTGCGGCGCCGAGCACGAGGACGATCTTTTTTTCGGTTCGCACGGTTTCCCCAAGGAATCGAACACGATGATCGGATGCCGACAGCGGCTGCTCACGCGTGGCCGGTCGACCGCACTGTCCCGGAGCATCACAGGGCTGCGCGATCCTCGCTCCACTCGGGAGAGAGGTCCGCCACCCGCTGGATCATGGCGAAGCAGTACAGCGAGTTGTGATCAAAGCTCTGCGACGGCATGTGCGGATGCTGCGAACGCATGTGGTCCACCCGAATCCGACCGGGCGGTGGCTTCTGGTCCACGAGCAGCTCACGCAGCGCACCGGAGACCTCGATGGAGTATCCACGGCCCCCGACATCGTGGATCGTCAGCGCCTCGAACGGATAGTCGAACTTCTCCAGCGGTGTATTGCTGTACACGTAGGGCCGGTTGACGAGATCCACCTCGAACAGCGCGCGGGCCGCGTCGTCTTCCCACCAGGGCTGGGTGCGGACGAAGTCGGCGAGATCCCTCGTAAAGGTCACCCGATGCTGATGCAGGGCCGCGTGCACGAAACTTCCGTAGTTTCCCAGGTCGTAATAACGGGCCTCCCGGATGGAGTCCTCGACCAGCCGCGAGATGGGCGAGTCCGGACGCTGCTCCTTCCAGAACTTCGCCAGCGCGGAATAGAGATCATGGTAGGTCGTCGTATTCGTCTGCTCGACCAGGTATTGGCTGAGGTAGTAAAGGCAACGGGCGTTCTGGGTCGAGTGGACGGCGTAGTAGAAGCGCATCCCGTCCGCGAACTCCTCCCGGGACACCTCCCGCGTGGCGACCACGACACGCGCCTCGGCAACGTCGCCGCCCACCTCCCTGGTCTCCAGCCCGAGTTCCTTCTGGTTGTGGTAGATGGGCGTGTTGTTGAGGACGAGGTGCGGATAGGTGACGATAGTCGAGTGCGCACGCTGCTCCAGCAGATAACCGATGCCTTCCTTGAAGGAGGTCAAGGTCTCACCGGGAAGGGGCCAGATCAGCTCGATATAGGAACTGAGCCCACGCTCGTGAATGTCCCGCTGAATCGCCTGGTATGCCTCGAGTTTGATGTTCTTTCTCGACACCACCTTCAGGGTTTCGGGCGACAGGGTCTGCAGTGAAATGGGCTGCGTCGTCACCAGATCCGCGTCCTGGAGAATTCCGGTGATCTCGGTGACCGCATGCGGTTTGTTCTTCGCTGCGGAAAAGGTCACCACGTTGGGCAACCCGTACTTCCGGGCGCAGTCGGCGATGTGCCGGGAAAGGTCGATGTCCCGGCTCAACATGCCCCAGTTGGCGTCGGCGATGTAGAGGTTGATGACGCCGTTGCGGGCCATCCAGGTCAGCTCGTCACGGAGTCGGTCCTCGTCGAAGCGGTAGACCCGGTCATTGGTGGCCGCGCCCCAGTAGCAGAATCCGCAGTGGTAAGGGCAGCCCCGGTTGGTCTCGATGATCGCCATGCTGTACTCGGGACTGATGGTGCCCGTCAGGAAGGGGGAGGGAATGGAATCCAGATCACTGATCCTGGACCGCTTCTCCGTGGTCACCAACGTTGAATCCCGGTAGAAGCTCAGTCCGTCGACCTTCGACAGATCGGGAACGGGCTCTGTCAGCTCCCGCAAGTATTCGGTAAACGTGATCTCGCCTTCGCCGTTGCACACCGTCACGTTCTCGTCGTGGGGATCGATGTATTTCTCGGCATGGTTCATCACCTGCGGACCACCCAGGATCACCTTGGCCCGCGGTACGTGGTGTCGCAGAGTTCGCAACACCGACCGGACCAGGCCCGAGTTCCAGATGTAGGCGGACAGGGCGTAGACGTCGGCGTCGGCTTTGACCAGGTCACCGAGGATGCTCTCCTGGGATGCCCGGATGGTCGTGGAGTAGGTATCGAACTCGTACTCGTTCCGGACGACAGGGTCGGTGGCGGCGTAGGCACGCAGATAACCGGAGACGAGCGGGGTAATACGCTCCACCGACGAGAACTCCACAGTCATTACCGACTTCATGACTTCCCCCAAAATTGTCGAGCTTCGGGAAACAGTCCCGGATACCAAAGCCAACGCCGCGATGTCCTGCCGACAGGACACCGAGGCGATCCTGCTGCCCACCCGCCTACCATGTGTAAGCCTCGGGAGCGGGGCCGCCAGGACCGGGGAAGATCTGGTCCAGCCGCTGCAGCGTCTTCTCCTCCAGCTCGATCTCCAGCGCGCGCAGGCTCGCATCCATGTGCGCAACGGTCCTGGGGCCGATGATGGGGCCGGTCACACCGGGCTGGGCGAGCAACCAGGCCAGCGCGACAGTGGCCGGGGCGTCACCGAGTTCATCGCAGAGCGACTCGTACTCCGCGATCGCCGACCGGTGCTTGTCCAGTTCCGGGGCGATGATCGGTGCACGAAGCGATTCCCGGCGCAGGATTCCGCCGAGCAACCCACCGCCCAGCGGGCTCCAGGGGATCATCCCGACGCCGTAATCCTGACACGCCGGCAAAACCTCGAGCTCCACCGTCCGGTTGAGCAGGTTGTAGCACGACTGCTCCGAGACGAGACCGTAGCAGTTGCGGCGCTTGGCGGTCTCCTGTCCCTTGACGATGTGCCACGCGGCGAAATTCGACGAACCGGTATAGACAATCTTGCCCTGCAGGCGGAGGACGTCCATCGCCTCCCATATTTCCTCGAACGGAGTGGCGCGGTCCACGTGGTGCATCTGGTAGATATCGATGTAGTCCGTTCGCAACCGCTTGAGGGATGCTTCACAGGCTCGTCGGATATTCAAGGCGGACAAGCGTCCTTGGTTCGGCCACTCACCCATGTTTCCGTAGAACTTGGTGGCGAGGACGGTCTTCGTCCTGCGTTCTCCGCCCGCGGCGAACCAGTTCCCGATGATCGTTTCGGTTCCGCCGTTGCCACCGTAGACATTGGCGGTGTCGAAGAAGTTGATCCCGTGCTCGTGGGCTCGGTCCATGAGGGCGTGGGCGTCGCCCTCCTGGGTGTTCCAGCCGAAGTTCAGCGTGCCGAGCACGAGCCGGCTCACCGAAAGTCCGCTTCGGCCGAGATCCGTGTACTCCATAGGTACTCCTTTATCCGATCTCCGCGAGGAGATCGATCAGTTCGGGAGTGACGAACTCGTCGATCGGGCAGGCGCCCGACAGTGTGGAGAAATATCGATTGGTCAGCCCGTCGCTGCTCGCGATCACCCGGAGCAGTGCCAGCTGGTCCTCGGAAATCGCGAGGTTGGCGGTCTTGAGAGTTGTTCTGTAGTCGGGCATCAACATCTCGGTCCGCTCCCGGGCGAACCGATCGAGTGCCGTCCGCAGCGCCGCCGGATCATGGAGTGCGTCGCCGATACGGTCAGCGAGCAGCTGCGCCTGCAGGAAGGCGTCGGTTATGCCACGAGCGGTGATCGAATCCTTGTGGTGCCCGGAGTCTCCCACCAGGGCCCAACCGGGGCCGGCCGCCCGGCGGAAGAAGTTGCGCTGGTCTCCGGTGCCGTGCAGGGGTTCGAGGCGACCGCCGGCCGCCATCTGCTCGCGCACCTCCGGCGCGGTCTCCTCGACGGCCTTCAACAGCGCGTCGAGACCGTCGTGGCGCACCCGCGAAAAGCTGCTCTGCGGAAAGTACGCACCTACCAGTGTCGCGCAGTCGTTGGTCGGAATGGTGCCCACCCAGCTTCCGCGCGCCTCGTAGAGCCGGAACCGCGGAGGCAGCGATGACCAGTAGGTGTAGTACGCGCACGACAGTTTCGGATCTTCGATCTCGATCGGCGCGCCGACCTTCGCCGCCACCGTGGAACGCATGCCGTCCGCGCCGACCACCAGGACACCGTGCTCGGTGTACTCGACTCCCCCCGAGCGGACTCGTACCCCCGTCACGTGATCGTCGTCGAACACCAGATCACACACCCGGGAACGCTCGCGGAACTCGGCTCCCGCCCCGACCGCGGCCCGTACCAAGATCGCGTCCAGCAGGTGGCGGCGCGGCGCATAGGCGGCCGCCATCCCTCCCACGGGCCAGGAGCACCCCTCCAGCCGGACGTCCGCCACGGTGTAGCTGACCTTCTCGATCGGCGGACAGCCGGTCGCGATGATCTCGGGCAGCACTCCCCAGCGGTCGAGCAGTGCCACCCCCGGCTGGTGAACGTACAATGTGGACAGTGTGTCCCCGGGAAACCGCCCACGGTCGAGCAGCAGGACCCGGTACCCGGCGCGAGCGAGGAGCATCGCGACCGGGGAGCCACCGCAACGAGCGCCCACGACTATGACGTCGTACACGCCGCACACCTACCGGCGCACACGCAGCGGCAGCTTCCAGACGCCGGTGAAGTCGGGCGAGGGGATGATGGTGGGCTCCGCATCGGGGTCGGTATGCAACTCGGGGAAGCGGTCGAGCAGGATGTTCATGGCGATGCGCCCCTCCAGCCGCGCCAGCGATCCGCCGAGACAGACGTGAATGCCGCGCCCGAAACCGAGATGCGGGTTGGGATTACGGCCCGCGTCATAGGTGTCGGGGTTGGCGAACTGGCGCGGATCGCGGTTCGCGGCGGCGAGCCACACCTCCATCATTTGATCCTGGGGAATCCGCGTGCCACCCAGTTCGACCTCGACATTGGTGCCCCGGTACGCGGAAGCGAGCGGTGTCAGGCAGCGCAACGATTCCTCGAGGGCGGACGGGATCAGGGAGCGGTCAGCCCGGACCCGTGCGTACTCCTTGGGGTTGGCCTCCAGACACAGGATGGTGTTGCCCAGCAACATGGTCGTGGTGACGTGGCCGGCGAAGGTCAGCAGGCCGGCGAAGTTGACTATCTGGTTGTCCCGCAGCCGCTCGCCGTCGACCTCCGCCTCGACGAGCTGCGTCAGCAGGTCCTCCTGCGGCTTCTTCCTGCGGTCGGCGATGTGCTCCAGCAGGTAGTCGTGCATCTGCCGTTGGCTCTCGCGTTGCGCGGCGATCGAGCGCGTCTGCTCGCCATCGTCGTCGGTCGTCTTCACCTGTGCACGCGCGGCCATGCCTTCGTCGGCCCACTTCTTGAACAGGACGCGGTCTTCGCGTGGCGTGCCGAGCAGGTCGCCGATGACGATCATCGGCAACGGATAGGCGAAAGCCTCGTTGAGCTCGAACGTGTCGGACTCGACCTCGTCGAGCAACTCGCCGGCCACGTCGGCGATGACGGGTTCGAGGTTGTTGACGACTCTCGGCGTGAACGCCCGGCTGACCAGCGTGCGCAGCTTGTGGTGCTCGGGCGGGTCGGCCTGGGTCAGGTTGCCGTCGAAGTCCCACTGGTCGGCCCCGGGTACGAAACGCCGGGCCACATCGGAGGTGTAGGTGGCCGGATCGTTCAGGATCGCGAGCGTCTCGGGATATCCGTAGACGTGCCACATACCGGTCTCTTCGTCGAACTCTACCGGCTTTTCCGGGTGTTCGCCCCGCATCCAGGTGTGGCGGGGATTGAAGCTCCACTTGCCGACAGTGCTGGTCATCCGATTCTCCTTGAATTCGAGTGGTCGATCACCGGGTGCTCAGCGTCAGCTTCGTGACCCCGATCACGAACGGCAGCGGGAGGAATGTGGGCGGTTCCGACGGGTCGACCCGCAGTTGCTTGTACCGGTCGAGCAGCTCGTTCAACACGATCCGGCCCTCGATCCTGGCCAGCGGCGCACCGAGGCAGAAGTGAATGCCGCGGCTGAAGGCGAGGTGCGGGTTCGGATCGCGGGCCGGGTTGAAGGTGTGGGGATCGTCGAACTGCCTCGGGTCCCGGTTGCACGCGCCGATCCAGTTCATCACCAGCCTGTTGGGTCCTAACTGGAGTTCGCCGATCTCGACGTCCCTGGTGGTCACCCGCGCCGCCATCGCCCCCGGCGCCAGATAGCGCAGTGTCTCCTCGAACACGCCCGGCACCAGTGACCTGTCCTCGCGTACCCGGGCGTCGATCTCGGGATGCCCGTCGAGGCACAGGACCACGTTGCCGAGCACCGCACTGGTCGTCGCGTGCCCGACCACCACCAGGTCCTTGAGGAAGTTGACGATCTGTTTGTCGGTCACCCGGTCACCGTCGACGTCGGCCCGGATCAGGTCGCCGATGATGTCGTCTCGCGGGTTCTTGCGCCGATCGGCCACCAGCTCGGACAGATAGTCGAGCATCTCGGGGACGCGCCGCTGGGCGGCCGCGATGTCGACGTCGTCCTCTCCGTCGAACAGACCGCTCGCGCCCTTGACCATCTGCTCGACCCATTGCTTGAAGATCTCGAGATCGCTGGTCGGGACGCCGAGAATCTCGCAGATCACGATCACCGGCAGCGGATAGGTCAGCGCCTCGACGAGATCGAGCCGATCACCGTCCCCCGCCTCGTCGAGCAGCTCCCGGGTCAGCTCCACGATGCGGGGTTCCAGCCGAGCCATCATCGAGGAGGTGAAGGCGTGCCCGACGAGCTTGCGCATCCTGGTGTGTTCGGGTGGGTCCACCCCGAGCAGGCTGCCGTCACGGTCCTCCTTCTCCGTCAGCGCCTGGTCCCCCTCCATCAGGCGGTCGACGTCATTGGAGAAGGCTTCCGAGTTGGTCAGCACCTCCCACGCTTCCGGGTAGCCGTAGACGTTCACGATCCCGTCCTCGCCCACCTGGACGATCTTTTCCGGTTGCCGTCCGCGCAGCCAGACGTGATCCGGCTGGATATTCCACCGGTCTGCCACAGTTGTCGTCATCGTGGTAATTCCGTTTCTGTTCGGTCCGGACTGGTGCCGCGAGCGGATCATCCGGTGTGGACCTGGAGGTTCCAGAAGCTGATCAGGTCCTGGGCCGGCAGGAACGTCGGCTGTGCGGCCGGGTCGACCCCGAGGACCGGGTAGGTGTCGAAGAGAATGTTGAGCGCGATTCGTCCCTCGAGCCGGGCCAGTGCGGCACCGAGGCAGAAGTGGATACCGCGGCCGAAGCCGATGTGCGGGTTGGGGTCGCGCCCGGCGTCGAAGGTGTTGGGTTCGGCGAACTGGCGCGCGTCCCGGTTGGCCGCGGCGGACCAGACGATGACCATGTGTTCGGCGGGGATGTGGCAGCCGGCGAGGTCGAAATCGACGTTGGTGGCACGGTAGGTCGCGGCGACGGGGGTCATGAAACGATGGATCTCTTCGAACGCGGCCGGCACGAGCGATCGGTCGGCTCGGACCCTGGCCTGTTGCTCGGGGAAGCTGTCCAGGCAGAGCATCGAGTTGGCCAGCAGCATCGCGGTCGTGGTGTGGCCCGCGATCAGCAACACATGGGCCACCTTCGCGATCTGGTGGTCGGTGAGCCGTTCCCCGTCGACTTCGGCCTGCACGAACCTGGTGAGCAGGTCCTGTCTGGGGTGTGCCCGGCGCTCGGCGGCATGTTCGCGCAGATACTCGGTGAGCTGCGCGGCCGGTTCGAGCTGAGCTTTGGCGTCCCGCGCCTGTTTCTCCGGGTCGTCGGACAGGTCGAACGAGCCGTTGGCCTCCATCATGGCGTCGACCCACTGCTTGAACAGGCGACGGTCGCTGGCGGGCACGCCGAGCAGTTCGGAGATCACGGTGATCGGCAGCGGGTACGCCAGCTCGGTCACGAAGTCGAACTGGTCCCTGCCGTCGAGCTTGGCGAGCAGGTCCCGGAATATCTGCTCGATCCGGGGCTCCAGGTCCGCGACCACCCTCGGTGTGAACGCGCGCGAGGCCAGGTTGCGCAGTTCACGATGTTCCGGCGGATCGAGCTGGAGGAGGTTGTTCTCCGCGAAGTCGGCGCCGCCTTCCGGCGCGAAACGGCGAGCCGTCGCGGAGGAGAAAACCTCCGGGTTTCCGAGAACCTCGACCGCCTCCGGATACCCATAGATGTGCCAGATATTCGTTTCCTCGTCCAGCCACACGGGTTGTTCCGCCGGCTGCCCACGCATCCAGAAGTGTTTCGGGTTGCTTTTCAGTTCGTCGACTTGCAGAGGCATTTGTCTCCCTCGATCAGAGCTGTACAGGTTGCCGACCGCCCTCGATGCCTCACTTCCCTTCGAGCTCGCCGGCGATGACCCGGCATATCTCGGAGGCCGGCCCAGGCAGGTGCATCTCCACGTGCCGACATCGGACCTCGTGCCGCCGCAGCGCACCGGTGATATGCGCGTCCCACATGTCCACATAGGACTCAGCCACCTCCTCGGTGGCACTGAAGAACAGTGCGTCGCCGTGGAATGTCGGCGATTCGAAGGTCTTCATCATCCGCATGTGCTCGAGCATCACCGCGGACGCCTTGTCCGCGAGTGACGTCCGGTCGTCGCGCGGAAGATTCGTCAGGGCGGGGATGTGGCTGTCGAAGAAGGCACGCGCCTCGACATGATCGAGAGTCTCGTTCTGGCTGAACCATTCGGCGGGAACACAGTCGAGCAGGGCGAGCGTCGCCACCCGATGGCCCCGACGGTGAAGTTCCGCCGCCATGGCATGCGCCAACGTCCCACCGAGAGAGAGTCCTATCAGATGATATGGACCCTGCGGTTGCACCTGGAGAACATGATCCAGGTAATCGTCGATCATCTCTTCGATCGACGCCGGGATCGGCGTTTCGCCGAACCCCCTCGCCTGGATGCCGTAGATCGGTCGGTCTTCTTTCAGGTAGTCGACGAAGCCGAGGTAAGCCCACGACAGGCCGATGCCGGGGTGGACGAACCACAGTGGATCCCGCTCGCCACCGGGACGCATCGGCAGTACCACGCCGAAGGGATCGGTGTACCCGTCCGTCCCCCCGCCATGGACCAGATACTCGCTCAGCCCGGCGACGGTCGGCGACTGGAAAACCGTGCGCATCGGCAGATCGACACCGAGTGCCGCGCGGACCCGGCTGATCAGATGGGTGGCCAGCAACGAATGACCACCCAGCTCGAAGAAGTCGGCGTCGATGTCCACGCTGGGGAGACCGAGCACTTCGGAGAACAACCCGGCAAGCACCTCCTGCTGCGGGGTGGTCGGTGGGCGTCCGGTGACGTTCGCGGCGTACACGGGTGCCGGAAGCGCCTGACGATCGATCTTGCCGTTGGGCGTCAAGGGCAGTTCGGCAAGTGCCACCACCGCGGAAGGAACCATGTGTTCGGGCAGCCGCTCCCGCACGTAGCCGCGCAGCGTGGCGGTGAGTGTGGTGATGCGGCGCGCCCGCGCCGGATCGTTGCTCAGCGGACGGCCGATGTCGCCGGACGCGACGAAAGTGCCGGACACCGCTCCACCGGGTACCGGACCATCGGGAAAGACGACGAGGTCGAACAGGCCCGGTCCAGTACTCGACGGACTGGCCAGCGCGTCCCAGCCCCGTTCGGCCGCCCACGCACCCACGTCCTCGGGATCGACGTCGCCGCCGAACCGGGCGTTGGGCAGGCCGGAGATCCGCACCGGACCGTTGTCCCGGTGCTCCCGGCACCACCGCTCGGCTTGTTCCCATCCGCTCCATGGCATGGCGGGAATGCCCGTCAAGGGCAGAGCCGGGGTTCCGCCGGCGTGCAACACCACTTCGTAGCGGTGCCGGGTCAACTCGTTGTGCGCACGGCCGGGCTTGAGCCGGATATCGGCGCCCATGGCGTGCTCGTGTGCCCAACGGTCGAACCATTCCGGCGCGATGACGAGTTCCCGTTCGGTCGACACCGACTGGTCCACCGCGGCACGCACGGCCTTTTCCGAGGCGCCGGGGTAATCGGCACGGTAGCTCTCGGCGTGCAACATCCGCAGTGAGTCCGCATTACGCACATCGCCGATCACGAGTCGTCCCGTCGGGCTCAGCAATGTGGTGAGCCTGCCGAGGACATCCCGCAGGTATTCGATGTCAGGGAAGTACTGCACCACCGAGTTGAGCACCACCACGTCGAAATGGCCGGCGGGAAGGCCATCGGTCTCGTGGGCGGCTCCGGCGAACAGCCGGACACGATCGGCGAGCACCCCGCTCGCGCATCGGCCACGCAGCCGTTCGATCACCTCGCCGGAAAGATCGGTGCCCCAGAACTCGTCGACGTGCTGGGCGATACGGGAAAGCAACAGCCCCGAACCGACACCGATCTCCAGCACCCGCCGTGGCGACCACCGCAACACCTGCTCGACTGCCACGTCCCGCCAGGCGGACATCTCCGCGAGCGGGATCGGTTCGCCCGTGACGACCGATTTCCAGAGAGCGAAATCCTCGCCCCATTCGGCCCGCACGGACTCGGGGGCCAGGTACGCCTGGTCGTAGACCTCCCGCCATTCCTCGATCTGCCCCGCCACCTCAGCCCGCGCCGGGGCAGCACCGGCCGCCGGAACCACATAGGCGATCAGGCGGTGATCCCCCGGCCGGTCCTCCCGGGCCGTGACGACGGCCTGGGACACGCCGTCGTGGGTGGTGAGCACGGATTCGAGCTCACCCGGCTCGATCCGGAAGCCACGCACTTTCAGCTGGAAGTCGACCCTGCCGACGTAGTCCAGCCTGCCGGACTCACGCCAGCGGACCAGGTCACCGGTGCGGTACATGCGTTCGCCCTCGGTGAAGGGATCGGCGACGAACCGCCCGGCGGACAGCCCGGGCTCCCCGAAGTACCCGCGGGCCAGGCCGGCGCCCGCGATGTACAGCTCGCCTGCCACGTCCGGCGGCACGGGTCGCAGGTAGTGGTCCAACACGTACACCCGCGTGTTGGCGATGGGGCCGCCGATCGACGGCGGCGCTCCGGTGATCGGCGGCGGCGCTCCGGTGATCGGCGCGTGGGTCGACCAGATCGTGGTCTCGGTCGGACCGTACATGTTGGTGACGTCCGCCGTGGCGGTCCGCAGATCTTCGGCGAGCGAGGGCGGGAGCGCCTCACCGCCCACGAGACATCGCATTCCGCTCAGCACGGTCCTGTCATGCGCGACGAGCGTCTGCCACAGCGACGGTGTCGCCTGCATGATCGTCACCTCGTGCCGTCTGACCAGACCCGCGAGTGTCGCGGGCTCGGTCACGGACTCGGCCGGGGCGATGACCACCGCCGCCCCCGCCAGCAACGGCAGGTAGATCTCGAGCGCGGCGATGTCGAAGGCGATCGTGGTGACCGCCAGCAGCCGGTCCCGCGGTCGCAGCCCGAACTCACGTCCCATGGCGCCCAGGAAATTCACCACCGCGCGGTGCGAAACGACCACACCTTTCGGTGTGCCGGTGGAGCCGGAGGTGTAGATGACGTACGCGGCGTTGTCCGGCGCCGTGGCGACCGCCGGGGCGGTGGTGGGGTAGCCGGTGAGATCGGCCCGCAGCTCGTCGGCGTCCAGCACGAGCGCCGGGTCGCAGTGCCGCGTGATCGACGCCGTTCGTGCCGGCGGGTACCGGGGATCGACCGGGACATAGCTCGCACCCGCCTTCAGGACGGCAAGCAATGCCACCGGCAGGTCGAGCGAGCGCGGCAGGCACACCAGGACGCGGTTTTCGGGGCCCGCGCCGCGCCGGATCAGGTGGTGGGCCAGCTGATTCGCCCGGATGTCGAGTTCGCGATAGGTCAGGGCGGAATCGCCGGAGATGATCGCGACGGCATCCGGGGTGGCCTCGGCCTGGCGGGCGAACAGGCGGGGCAGCGGGGCTTCCGGTATCGGCCTTGCCGTGGCGTTGACCTCACGCAGCAGCAGCTCGCGCTCCTCCCGGTCCACCAGCCGCACCGACGGCATCGGCCGATCCGGCGTTTCGGCCAGTTGGGTCAGGATCAGATGAAGCCTGGACGCGATTCCGGCCACCGTGTCGCCGCTGAACGCGGTCTCCTGATACTGAAGGCCGACACGCAGCGTGGGGTCCGCGGCGGCCACCACGATCAAGGGGTAATGAGTACCGCTAAGGGGACGGATGCCGGAAACCGCGATGTCCCCCGCGCTGTTCGCGTCGCTGAGGCCGACCCGGTCGATCGGATAGGACTCGAACAGCACGATCGTGTCGAACAGCGCGCCCAGCCCGGCGGCACGCTGAATATCGGCCAGTCCGTAGTGGTGATACTCCAGCAGACCCGCCTGGCGCTGTTGCAGTCCGGTGAGGACGGTCGCGAACGTGTCCGTGGCGGTGAAGCGCACGCGCACCGGAATGGTGTTGACGAACAGGCCCACCATCGACTCCACGCCGTCGATGACGGGGGGACGGCCGGAGACCGTCGCGCCGAAGAGCACGTCTTCGCGACCGGTGAGCGAGGACAGCAGCAGTGCCCAGGCACCCTGGATCAGCGTGTTCGTCGTGATGGCGAGTTCGGCCGCGCGCCGGGACAGGTTCCGCGTCTCGTCCGGGGTCAGCGGGATCTCGATCTGGCCGAGGCCACCCTGCTCGACGTCCTTGGCCAGCATGGTGGGCTCGGTGACACCTTCGAGTTCCTCGGCCCACCGGCCGGCGGCCTCCGCGTCGCTCTGGGCGGAGAGCCAGACGAGAAAATCGCGGTAGGAGCGCGCCGGCGGCAGGGCCGCGGGGGCGCCGCCGGCTTCGTAGAGGCGCAGCAGATCACGCATGAGCAGAGGCAACGACCAGCCGTCGTAGAGAACATGGTTCGCCGTGAACACCAACTCGGAGCGCTCGGCTTCCATCCGCAGCAGGGACATGCGCAGCAGCGGTGGCTGTGCCGGGTCGAAGTGCCGGGCATGGTCCCGCGCCAGGAACCGTTCGAGACTGTCCTGTCGCTCGGCCTCGGTGAGCGAGCGCAGGTCGACCTCGGTCCAAGGCAGGGTGACATTGTCGAGCACCAGCTGTAGCCAACCGGTGCCAGAGCTGTCGACGAACGCGGTGCGCAGGTTCGGATAGCGGTCGAGCAGCGCCTGTCCGGCCGCGCGCAGCCGGGCCGGGTCGACGGGTCCGTCGAGGTGGAACACCAACTGCATGTGGTACGCGTCGAAGGACGACCGGGCGAGCATGCTGTGGAACAGGAGCCCGGACTGCATCGAAGTCAACGGCCACACATCGATCAGGCTCGGGTATCGCCGGGACAAGGCGTCGATGTGGTCTTGCCGGACCGACACCAGTGGCAGGTCCGAAGGGGTGAGTCCGCCCGCTTCGGGGTCCGCCACATGGCGCGCGAGGCCTTCGAGGGCGTCGGCCCACAGCCTGGCCAGCACGCTCACCTCGGACCGGTCCATGAGTCCACATGGGAACGCGAAGCGGGCGCTGAGCCGGGGTCCGTCCGCGGTTTCGGTCACGTACGAGCTGATATCCACTGTGGACAGAGCAGGCATGTCCTCGTCGAAATCGGCGAGCAGGCCGAGCGAGTCGGCCGCCACCACCCAGCCGTCCCCCGGTGTTTCCTCGCCTGCCGCCATGCGGCCGAGGTAGTTGAAACCGATCTGCCCGACCGGCAGGTGGCGCAGTTCCGCCGCGGTCCCCGGATTCAGATAGCGCAGCATGCCGTAGCCGATGCCTTTGTCCGGCACGGAAAGCAACTGTTCCTTGACCGCCTTGACCGCGGCACCCGCGGCAGGCCCGCCCGCGAAGGCATCGGCGATGTCGATGCCTTCGACATCGAGGCGCACCGGGAACATGCTGGTGAACCAGCCGACGGTGCGGGACAGGTCGGCGCCGGGCACGACCTGCTCCTCGCGCCCGTGACCTTCGAGCCGGAGAAGCACGGACGACTCGGAGACGCCCCGCTCGGCGCGCCATCTGACGATCGCGAGTGCCAATGTCGTGAGCAGCCCGTCGTTGACCCCTGCGCGAAACAGTGCCGGCACCCGGGTGAGCACGGCCTGGGTCACCGACTCCGGAACATCGATGTGCACACTATCCACAGTGGACATCGTGTCCACCGAGCCGT
The DNA here is from genome assembly GCF_042739735.1 of Amycolatopsis sp. NPDC059027. Classification (NCBI taxonomy): domain Bacteria; kingdom Bacillati; phylum Actinomycetota; class Actinomycetes; order Pseudonocardiales; family Pseudonocardiaceae; genus Amycolatopsis; species Amycolatopsis sp. NPDC059027. The sequence continues at coordinate 71,588 of NZ_JBHYIK010000011.1, forward strand.
CCAGTGCTCGGGCGCCGAGCAGCGGATCGGGGCCATCGACGATCCGGCGCCACAACGGCAACTCCGCCATCCGTCCGGCGCTGGTCGCTTCCTCGGCCAGCGCGTGGGCCCAGCGACGCGCCGAGGTCCCCACCCTGGCGAGTACTGGCGTCCGGCCGGTGTGGACGGCCTGCCACGCGGCGGCGAGATCCGGGACGAGAACGCGCCAGGAAACGCCGTCCACCACGAGGTGGTGCAGGACGATCAGCAGCCTGCCCTGTCCATCCGCCCGGTCGAACCACACGAACCGCGCCATCGCCCCGGCGGCCGGATCGAGTTCCCCGGTCGCGGTGTCGAGTTCGGCCGAAACGAGGTCATGCCAGGCGGGCGATCCCCAGCCGGCCTCGCACCGGACGCGGCGCACCAACGCGGCCGGGTCGACCGAGCCCGGTTCCGCGATCACCATCTCGTCGCCGTCCAGCCGGGACCGCAGCACGTCGTGCCGGTCCAGCACGACACCGAGCGTGGCGACCAACTCGACATCCGAGACATCGTCCGGCAGGCCGAGGACGATCGACATGGAGAACCGGTCGATACCGCCGCCCAGTTCGGTCAGATACCTGGCAGCGGGGAGCAGCGGAAGCCTGCCCACCGGCCCGCCCGCCAACTCGGCGAGCACGGGTTCTCGCGCCGATCCGCGACGAGCCGCCGCGGCCAGTGCGAGCTGCGCCACGGAGCGATGCTCGAAGATATCCCGTGGGTTGATCTCCACTCCGAACGCGGCGGCCTTGGCCACCACCTGGATCGAACGGATGCTGTCCCCGCCGATGGCGAAGAAGTCGTCACTGGTGCCGACTCGGTCCAGACCGAGGACCTCCGCGTACACCGCGGCGAGGATCTCCTCGTCGAGTGACCGCGGGACGGAGTACTCGCCGACCGTGAACGCCGGCCTCGGCAGCGCGGCGCGGTCGAGCTTCCCGTTGGGGCCCAACGGAAGGTGGTCAAGGATTTCGATCACCGATGGGACCATGAACTCCGGCAGCCGCGCGGAGACGAACCTGCGCAGCTCGTCGCGTGTGACACCCGCGATCAGGTCGACATCGGCGTGGGGATCGGAGTGCAGACCTTCCGGTACGACGTAGCCGACCAGCCGGGCGCCCGCTGTCCCGGCGTCGTGCACGGCGACCGCGGACCGGGCGACGCCAGGATGGGCGGCCAGCACCGCCTCCACCTCGCCGGGCTCGATGCGGATGCCGCGGATCTTCAGTTGCGCGTCACCGCGTCCGGCATAGGCCAGTACTCCGTTTTCGTCCCAGCGCGCGAGATCACCGGTGCGATACATGCGGGTTCCCGGCGGCCCGAAGGGGTCGGCCACGAACCGGCTCGCGGTCAACCGGGGCTCGTCGTGGTAGCCACGCGCGATCTCCCCGGCGACGTACAGCTCACCGATCACGCCGATCGGCACCGGACGAAGGCCGGACCCCAGGACGTAGACACGCATGTTGCCGAGCGGGCGGCCGAGGTGCACCGTACCCAGCGGTGGCTCCTCCTCCGCCGGAAAAGCCGTCGCATAGAAGCTCTCGGTCTGTCCGTAGGTATTGACCACGCGGACACCGGGGACGGCCTGCGCGACCCTGCGCGCCAACGCGCCAGGCAGTGCCTCACCGGCGAAGACGACGGTGTCCACGTCGATCTTCTCCGGTATCTGTTCGATCAGTTCGGCGAAGACGGAGGGAACGGAACTGAGCACACCACCCGTCCAGCCGCCACGCTCCACCACGGCGAGCACGTCGCGTACCACTTCCACGGTGCCACCGGACACCAACGTCGCGAAGATCTCGAACACTGACACGTCGAAGCCGACCGATGTGCTCGCGAGCACCCGCCGTCTTCCGGTGCCGACGCCGATGGCCTCGATCAACTGGGTCAGCCCGTTGACCACGCCGCGATGCGTGACGGCGACGCCTTTGGGAGTTCCCGTGGACCCGGAGGTGTACATGACATAGGCGGTGTTGCCGGGCCGGAGGTTCACGAGTGGCGTAGCGACCACACCATCGCGGCCGGTGGTCGGACGGTCGACGTAGTGGTGGGGACAGTCGCTTCCGGCCAGGACGCCCGCGGTTTCGGTGTCGGTGAGAATCAGCGCCGGACGGGCCGACTCGATGACCAGTCCCAGGCGTGCGCTCGGATACCGCGGATCGATCGGCAGATAGGCTCCGCCTGCTTTCCACACTGCCAGCAAGGCGATCACGAGGTCGATCGAGCGAGGGAGTGCCACCCCCACGACGCTCTCGGGGCGGACGCCGCGCCCGGCCAGTTCACTCGCCAGGCCGCCGGCCCGCTCGTTCAGCTCGCGGTAAGTCAGTTCGGCGCCCTCGCACTGTATGGCAGTTGCGTCGGGCGATAACGCGACCGCCCTGTCGATCAGCTCCGCGACCGTGGCCTCCGCGACCGGCGTCGCGGTGCCGTTGAACTCCGCCACTATCCGATGCCATTCGGCCTTGGCCAGCAGCTCGACGTCGTCCAGTCGATCTTCCGGGCTGGCGACGAGGCCGGCCAGCAATCGCACGAAGCAATCCGCGATGCTCCGCGCGGTCGATTCATCGAACAGATCAGTGGCGTACTCGAGAACCCCCAGCACACCCCGGCCGGGCAGATCGGCCAGGTTGAAATACAGGTCGAACTTCGCCGTACCGGTCCGCGCGGGTTCGAAACGCGCGGTGAGCCCTGGCAGCGCGAAATCCTCGCGCGTGTAGTTCTGCCAGGCGAACATCACCTGGAAAAGGGGGTGATACGCGGTCGACCGTTCCGGATTGAGGAGTTCCACCAATCGTTCGAAGGGAACATCCTGGTTCTCGTAGGCCGCCAGCGAACGGTCCCGCACCTTGTGCAGAAGGCCGGTGAAGCTTTCGGTACCGGAAACGCCGATACGCAGGACCCAGGTGTTGACGAAGAACCCCACCAGGTCGGTCAGCTGCTCGTCGGTCCGGTTGGCGATCGGCGAGCCGATCGTCAGGTCCTCTCCACCGCCGAGGCGCAGCAGCAGCGCCGCCACGGCCGCCTGCAACACCATCGCGACCGTGGCGTCATGGTCGCGGGCCAGCTTTTCGACCACTCGCATCGTGCCCGCGTCCACAGTGAACTCGACGATGTCGCCACGGTGACTCGCGACCGGCGGGCGCGGGCGATCGGTCGGCAGCGTCAGGGGTAACGGGACGTCCGCCAACTCGGCACGCCAGTACGCGGACTGCCTCGTCATCAAGCTGTCCGGGTCGGACTCGTCTCCCAGCAGTTCCCGCTGCCACAGCGTGTAGTCGGTGTACTGGACAGGCAGGTCGGCCCAGGCCGGCGCGCTCCCACCGCGGCGAGCGGCGTAGGCCGAAGCCAGGTCACGGGCGAACGGGGCCATCGACGAACCGTCCATCGCGATGTGATGGAACACCAGCACGAGCACGTGTTCGCCGGGACCGCATCGCAGCACGGAGGCCCGGATCGGAATCTCGGTAGTGAGGTCGAACGCGTGGGCGGCGGCCGCCACGACGGCGTCCTCGACCTGCTCCGGCAGAACGTCGGTGACCGGCAGGTCGACGCCGACCTCGAACGCCGGCAGCACACGCTGGTAGGGGATACCCTCGGCGTCCTCGGCGAAGATCGTACGAAGGCTCTCGTGGCGGACGACCACATCACGCATCGCCTGTCGAAGCGCCGGGACGTCGAGCTCGCCGATCAGACGCAGCGGGACCGGCGCGTTGTATGTGGCCGAAGGACCTTCGAACCTGTCGATGAACCACAGCCGCCGCTGGGCGTAGGACATCGGTGACCGTTCCGGCCGCTGTGCCATGGGGCGCAAGCTGGGCCGAACTCGCGTTCCTGGCGAGAGCCGCTCGGCCAGCTCTGCGACGGTCGGGGCCTGAAAGATCGTGGAAATGGGGATTTCCACGCCGAAGGTCGTCCGGATCCGACTGATCAGCCTGGTGGCCAGCAACGAATGTCCGCCGAGTGCGAAGAAGTCGTCATCGATACCGACCCGGTCGAGACCGAGTACCTCGGCACACAAGCCGCAGAGGATCTGCTCACGCGGATCGCGCGGGCCGCGGCCCGAGACCTGGCCGGCATAGTCCGGTGCGGGGAGCGCGCGGCGGTCGACCTTTCCGTTGGCGGTCAGGGGAATCCTGGCGATCGCGATGATGGCCGCCGGCACCATGTAGCCGGGCAACCGATCGCGAAGGAGGTCATGCACCTCACCGATGAGCGCGCCGATCCGCCGGGCTTTCCTCGGACTGTTGGCCAGCGTCCGGCTCGACCGACCGACCGGGACGAACGTGCCGGCAAGCACCCGCCCGCGCGCCATCCGCTCGGGCATCACGACCGCGTCGAAGCAATCCGCGTCCGCGGACGGGGTCAGCACCACTCCCAGGTGGTGTTCCGCGGCCCAGTCGGCCACGTCCTCCGGATCGAGTTCCGGTCCGTGCGTGGAACGCGCGGTCAGCGAGAGCGCGGCGGCGGCTGCCGCTTCGCCGGTCAACCGAGCGTTCGGGATACCGCTGAGTCGGACCGGCCCGGCGTCGCAGTGCCGGCGCGATTCGGCGAGCCGGTCAAGATGATGCCCCCACCGCAGCACCGGCGCCGCCCCGAGATCGATTGCCGTGTGCGGTGTTTTGTGCAGGGTGACCTCGTAGCGATGACGCGTCAGCTCGTTGTGCGCCCTGCCCCTCTTGAGCCGGACGTCCGCGACTGCCAGATGCTCACCTGCCCAGACATGGAACCACTCCGGGTCGAGCACGAGTTCCTCTTCCATGAGCACAGCCCGCGCGACTGACGCACGGGCGGCCGAAGCGGGCTCGTCCGGACAGTGGGCACGCCGCACCGCTGTGTGGAACAACTGGAGGGAGGTCGCCGAACGGATATCGCCCACGATGATCCGGCCGCCGGGCGCCAGCAGGTTCATCGCGCTTGTCAGTACACGGTCGAGGTAATCGGCGTCGGGAAAATACTGGACCACCGAGTTCAGCACGATCGTGTCGAAGTGGTGCTCCGGGAGATCGTCGATCTCGTCGGCGGCCGCGGTACGCAGCCAGACCCGATCGTCGTACCCCGCCTGTGCCACCTGTTGGTTCAGCCGCTCCACCACCGGGGCCGAGATGTCGGTACCCCAGAACTCCTCGACCTCGCGCATCAGCCGCGACAACAACAAACCAGTGCCGACACCGATTTCCAGTAACCGCCGCGGCGACCAGGCGAGAATCCGATCGACCACCGCGTCCCGCCATTCCGTCATTTCGGGCAGAGCGATCGGCGCGCCGTCATAACTGGAGTTCCAGCCCTTGAAATCCTCCCCCAGCTCCGTGTCCGATCCGGCGTACAGGTCGTCGTACAGCCGCCGCCACTCGTCGACCTGGTCGGCGACGTCCATCTCGCCGGCATCGTCCACGCCCGGTACCACGTAACCGACAAGCCGCCGTTCACCACTGCCGTCGTCGTTCCATGCCACCACGGCCTCACCGACCCCGCGGTGGGTCAGGATCGTCGCCTCGACCTCACCCGGCTCGATCCGGAAACCCCGGACCTTGACCTGCTCGTCCGCGCGACCGCGATAATCCAGTTCACCTTCTTCGCTCCAGACCACACGGTCACCGGTCCGGTACATCCGGTCGCCGGGCGCACCGAACGGGCAGGCCACGAATCGCTCGGCGGTCATCCCTGGCCGCTGCGCGTAACCCCGGGCCAACCCGTTTCCGGCGATGTACAGTTCGCCCGCCACACCCGGCAACACCGGGCGCAGCGCCGAATCGAGAACATAGACGCGCATCCCGTCCATCGGGCTCCCGATGGGCACCGGATCGCGGATGTCGTCCGGCGAACGCATCGGGTAGCACGTGGCGAAGGTGGTCGTCTCCGTCGGGCCGTAACCGTTGACGACGGACAGTCCGGGGCAGCACCGCAGAACGCGTGCGACCGCCGCGGGAGGCGCTACATCGCCCCCGGTCCAGACCTCGCGGATCCCGGCGAGACAGTCCGGATGCTCCTCGGCGACGACCCGGAACAACCCGGTGGGCAGGCAAAATCCTGTGATGCCGCCCTCGGCCAGCAACGCGGCCAGCGCGCCGGTGTCCAGCCTTCCCGGGGGCGCCACCACGACCCGACCGCCCCCGAGCAGGGGAACCCACAGATCGTAGGTGGAGGCATCGAACGCCTGCGGTGAATGCACCAGCACCCGTTGGTGGTCGCCGTTGCGGTAGCGATGGTCGTCGGCCAGGCCGAGGACCGCGCGGTGCGGGATGGCGATGCCCTTCGGGACGCCGCTCGAACCAGAGGTGTACATGACGTATGCCAGCTGATCGGCATGCCCCGGACGCGGGATCGACGGGCCTGCCTGGTCGATCGCCTCCACCGTGGCGGGATCGTCGAGGACCAGCAGCGGGCAGTCGTCCTCGGCGAACCGTTCGGCGAACTCGGCCGTAGTGACCACAAGCGCGGGCTGGGTGTCGCGCAGCATGAAAGCCACGCGCTCCGGAGGGTATTCCGGATCGATCGGCAGGTACGCGCCACCGGCACCGAGCAGAGCCACCAGAGTGACGATGAGACCCGCCGAACGCGGCAGCGCCACACCGACGACGGTCTCCCGGTCCACGCCATGCCGGGCGAGCACCGTAGCGAGCCGGCTCGCCCGGCTGTCCAGGTCGCGGTAGCTCAATACGGTCTCGCCGCAGACCACGGCGACCGCATCGGGCTGCGCCCGCACGTGACAGGCGATCCGGTCCGGGATCGTCTGTGCCACCGGGGGAACATCGGTGCGGTTGAAACCACTGATCAGCTGGGCACGTTCCGCGGGCTCGATCAGGTCCACCGCACCGACCGGAACGTCGAGATCGGCGATGAACTGCCGGAGCGCGCGCGCGAACCGGGCCGCCGTCGCCTCGACGGTGCCGCGATCGACCAGGTGGTGCTGGTACTGCAGGGCAATGCGCAACTGGGGCTCCGCGAACGCCATGACCACCAGCGGGTAGTGCGCGCCGCTGAACGGGCTGGCTCCGGTGATCTCGATGCCCGCCGCGTCGTTGGCCTCGGCAAGGGCGACCGTGTCGATCGGATACGACTCGAACCCGACCAGGGTGTCGAACAACGCGGTCAGTCCGGTCGCCTGCTGGATGTCCAGCAGCCCGTAGTGGTGGTGGGCGAGCAGGGCGCCCTGCCTACTCTGCAACGAGATCAGCATCCGCCGCAGCGTGTCCGCCGGATCGCAGTCGACCCTGATCGGCAGCGTATTGATGAACAAGCCGACCATGGAGTCGATCTCGGGCACGTCCGGGGGACGGCCGGACGTCGCGGCGCCGAAGACCACGTCCCGGCGTCCGGTCAGATAAGCCAGCACGAGAGCCCAGGCACCTTGCACCAGGGTGTTCATCGTCAGGCCCAGCTCGCCGCCGAGTCGTGCGAGCGCCTGGACCTCGGCTCCGCTCAACGGGACGTCGACCTGGCCGATACCCGCCGGCGTGCGCTGTCCGGCCGGCTCGGGAAGCAGCAGTGTGGGCTGGTCGATACCACTCAATTCCTCGGACCAGGCGGCTCTCGCCGACGCGTGGTCCTGGACGGCCAGCCATTCGAGGAAGTCACGGTAGCTCCGTGCTCTTGGCAGTCCCGATCGGTCGCCGTCGGACGCGTAAAGGCGCAGCAGATCCTGCATGAGCAGCGGAATAGACCAGCCGTCGAGAAGCACGTGATGCGCCGTGAGAACCAAGTCGGACCGGCCGTCGCCGAGCGTCACGAGGGAAAGGCGTAACAGCGGCGCCTCGGCGAGGTCGAAGTGGCGCTCGTGATCCTCCTCGAGCAGCCGGTCGAGCCGTGCCTGACGCTCCTGCGCGGAAACGGTACCGAGATCGATGTGGCGCCAGGGCAGCTCGACCCGGTCCTGGACGACCTGCACCCGATCTCCGCCGGCGTCGAGGGCGAACGCCACGCGCAGGTTGGGATAGCGATCGAGCAGAGCCTGGCCGGCGCGCCGCATTCGCCCCGGCTGGACAGGGCCGGCGAGGTGCAGCACGAGCTGCATCTGATACGCGTCGAAGCCCGGTCCCGCGAGCTGCGCGTGGAACAGCAGCCCTTCCTGCATCGGTGTCAACGGCCACACGTCACGCAAACCCGGGTACGTGCGTTCCCAGGCGACGATCTCGTCCTGGCTCGCCGAAATCAGCGGCAGATCCGACGGGGTCATGCCACCGGCACCGGAAACGCCCGCGTGCCGGGCCAGCCCTTCCAGCGCCGATTCGAACAGGCGCACCAGCTCGCGCGCCTCGTCGCGGGTGAGGATGTTCGTCGCGTAGCCGACGCGGGCGGTCAACGCCGGGCCCTCCTCGGTGTCCACTACCAGTGCGTGGATGTCGAGGACCGCCAGAGCGGACATGTCCGGGTCCGGCCCGGGGACCAGGCCCGCTGTCCCCTCTGCTTGGCACCAACCCAGATCCCGCAGGGATTCCGGCATGTCCGAGGAGGAGTACCGGCCAAGATAGTTGAACCCGATCTGCGGCATCGGATAGTGCCGCAGGATCTCCGTGGTCTCCGGGTTCAGATAGCGCAGCAGCCCGAAGCCGATTCCCCGGTCCGGCACGGCGAGAAGCTGCTCCTTGACGGCCTTGACCGCGTCACCCGCGGGTCCGGATCCGGCGAACGCTTCGCGGAGATCGATTCCGGACAGATCGAACTTGACCGGATACATCGTGGTGAACCAGCCGACGGTCCGGGACAGGTCGGCACCGGGGATCGCCTCCTCCTCCCGGCCGTGCCCCTCCAGGCGGACCAGCACAGAGGAACCCTTGGCACCGCGCCTGCGCTGCCATTGGGTCACGGCCATCGCCAAGGCGGCGAGCAGACCATCGTGGACGCCGCTGCGGTACAAGGCAGGCAGCGTGGTCAACACCGACTCGGTCGCTTTCGCGGGCACCCGCAGCCACAGATATTCCATGGTCGACATGACATCCACGGTGGGATCCAGCGGTCGTGCCCCGAGGACCGGATCTTCGGTACCCAGGATTTCGCGCCAGGCCGGCAACTCCGCGATGCGCCGCGCGGACGTTGCCTCGTCGGCCAGAGCATGCGCCCATCGGCGCATCGAGGTGGTGGCGGGCAACAGGGCGACAGCTGTTCCGTCTCGTACCTGTTTCCACGCCGCGGCGAGGTCGGGAAGCAGAACACGCCACGACACCCCGTCGACGACGAGGTGGTGCAACACGATCAGCAGCCGGCCCGCGCCATGGGCAGGCGCGAACCACACAAACTGCGCCATGATCCCGTCGGCCGGGTCGAGCCGGCCGCCGGCGGCGTCCAGCTCGGCCGCGGCTCGCTCGTGCCAGTCCTGGTCCCACGGCGCGTCCCAGCCGACCTTACGGACGAGGGAAGCGACCTCCACCGACCCCGGTGCGGAAACCAGCAGGCCGTCCGGCAGGAGCCTCGACCGTAGCGCGTCGTGACACTCGACGACCGCCGTCAGTGTTGCCACCAGCCGCGCTTCGTCGATCTCCGCCGGCAGATCGACGGTCATCGCCATGGCGAACCGGTCCGGATCGCCGCCCAGCTCCATGATGTAGCGGGCCACCGGCGGCAGCGGCATCCAGCCGACCGCGCCATCGTCGAACTCGGCCAGGATCGGTCCATCCTCGGCAAGGGGACTCTCCGCCGACCGCCTCGCGAGCTCCGCGGCGGTCCGGCAGTCGAAAACGTCTCGCGGCGTGATCGTCACTCCGAGACGTTTGGCACGGGACACGATCTGGATGGAGCGGATGCTGTCGCCACCGAGAGAAAAGAAGTCGTCGTCGACGCCGACTCGCTCCAGTCCGAGTACGTCGGCGTAGAGGCCGGTGAGGACCTCCTCCACGCGGGTGCTCGGAGCTCGGTACCGCTCGCCTGTGAACTCCGGCTCGGGCAGGGAATCCCGATCCAGTTTTCCGTTGGACATCAGGGGCAGGCGGTCGAGCACGACGAACACCGACGGGACCATGAACTCGGGCAGCCGCTCGGCGACGAACCTGCGCAGGTCCCGCACCGACAATGTGGCCGTTAGATCGACCGTGAGGTCGCCGAGGCTCGCCACGTTCCCGAAACCCTGTTCCGCGCCGTTCGGAACGACATAGCCGACGAACTGCTTGCTCGCTCCACCCCCCTCGTACGCGACAACGACCGCTTGTCGCACACCGGGATGCGCAGTGAGCGTTGCCTCCACTTCGCCGGTCTCGATGCGGACACCTCGGACCTTGACCTGCGCGTCGTTGCGGCCGACATACTCGTGAACGCCATTGTGGTCGACCCGGACGAGATCGCCGGTGCGATACATCCGCGCGCCGGGAGGGCCGAAGGGGTCGGCGACGAATCGGCTGGCGGTCAGCTCACCACGGCCGTGATAACCACGTCCGATGGCGCCCGCGACGTACAGTTCCCCGACAACGCCGGCGGGGACCGGCCGCAGGCCGGTGCCCAGGACGTAGCACCGCATGTTGGCCAGCGGCGAACCTATCGGCGCCGTGGGCCGGTCACCGGATTCGTCGGCCAGGGTGCAGGTCGTGGCGTAGAAGCTTTCTGTCTGTCCATAAGCGTTGATCACCCGCACGCCTGGCAGGGCCGCGCGTACCCGGCGCACGAGAGACGTGGGAAGCGCCTCACCGGCGAACACCAGCGCGTCCACCGTCAGTTTGTCGGCGATCTCGTCCAGAACACCGGCGAACACCGACGGAACCGCGCTGATGACGCCACCCGACCAGCCGCCTCGCTCCCCGATGACGAGACCGTCGCGCACGATTTCGACGCACCCGCCCACGGAGAGCGGGGTGACGATCTCGAACACGGACACGTCGAAACTGATCGAGGTCCCCGAGAGCATGCGGGACAGCGGACCGATGCCCACCGTATCCGCGAGGTCACGAACGCCGTTGATCACTCCGGCGTGGGTGATCGCCACCCCCTTGGGTTTTCCTGTCGACCCGGAGGTGTACATGACGTACGCCGTGTTGTCCGGCCGGGCGGCGCGGACCACAGTGCCGTCCACGGTGTCGCCCTCGCCGTCGACGTCTCGGTCGATGAGGAGAAACGGCGATTCCGTCGCGGGCAACGTCGGCGCGGTCGCGCTGTCGGTGAGGATCGCCAGTGGCTGGGCCTCGGCGAGCACGGTGACCAGCCTGGCGCTCGGATACCGGGGATCGATGGGCAGATAGGCGGCACCGCACTTGAGGATGCCGAGCATTCCGGCCACCAGGTCGACGGTGCGTGGCAGTGCCAGGCCGACAAGGGTTTCCGGCACGGCGCCAAGCCTGGCCAGAGCGTTCGCCACCTGGTCGGCACGCCTGCGCAGCTCGCCGTAGGTGACCGCGTCGTCGTCGCACACCACGGCGACCCGATCCGGATGAGCCTCGGCCCGTTCGTCGACGATGTCAGGAACAGTCAGCGGCGGCACCTCGGACACGGTGCCTCGTGACGTCGCGAGCAATCGGCTCCGCTCGGCCTCGGTCATCGTGTCCACGAGTGCCACCGGCCGTTCCGGCGCACCGGCGAGTTGCCGTACTACGCGGAGGTACCGCTCGGCGATCTCGGCCGCGGTCTCGCGGTCGAAGAGATCGGTGGCGTACTGGAGGTAGCAGAGCAAGCCCGGCCCGTCGGGGTCCGAGAAGAAGTTGAACTCGAGGTCGAACTTGGCCGTCCGGGTCGCCAGCGCGTCGAGCCGCGCTGTCAGGCCCGCGAACTCCAGATCGAGCTGGATATCGTCCCCCCAGGTGAACATCACCTGGAACAGCGGATGGTAGGCCGTCGAGCGAGCCGGGTTGATCAGCTCCACCAGGCGCTCGAACGGGACTTCCTGATTATCGTATGCGTTGAGCGCCTTCTCCTTGACCTGGGCGAGCACCTGGCCGAACGAAGGGCTGCCGGAGAGGTCGGTGCGCAGGATCCAGGTGTTGACGAAGAAGCCGATCAGGTCGTTGAGCTGCTCATCGGTGCGTCCGGCGATCGTCGACCCGATGGCCACGTCGGTGCCCGCCCCGAGATGCTGCAGCAGGACGGCCAGCGCCGCCTGCAGGACCATCGGGGAGGTGACGCCCTGCTCGCGGGTGAGCGTGTCGATCGCCGCGATCAGCTCGGGTCCTATTCGGACACCGACCACGTCGCCACGGTGGCTGGCCACCGTGGGCCGCCGCCGGTCCAGCGGGAGGCTGATCGGCTGGGGCACACCTTCCAGTTCCGCGCGCCAGTACTCCGACTGTGTCGAAAACAAGCTGTCCGGATCCGATTCGTCGCCCAGCAGTTCCCGCTGCCAGAGGGTGTAGTCGACGTACTGGATCGGTAGCTCCGGCCAGTCGGGTGCGGTACCGCCGGCTCTCGCGGTATAGGCGGCGGTCAGGTCACGAGCCAGTGGCGCCAGCGACTCTCCATCGCTGGCGATGTGATGGATCAACAGGATGAGGACGTGCCGCTCCGGACCGCACCGGAACAACGAGGCCCGGACGGGAATCTCGACCTCGATGTCGAGGACCTGTTCGGCCGCCGCCGATACCACGGCGTCCAGTCCGCCTGCCGTCACCTCGGCCACCGGCAGGTCCAGTACGACCTCGTCCATTGGCAGTACCCGCTGCGCCGGCAAGCCGTTGTCGTCCGTCACGATCAGAGTGCGCAAACTCTCGTGCCGTGCGACAAGGTCGCGCAGCGCGGCACGCAACGCCGCGACGTCAAGCCGTCCGTCGATGCGGGCCCGGAACGGCACGTTGTAGGTGGCGGACGGGCCTTCGAGCTTGCCGATGAACCACAACCGGCGCTGGGCGAACGACAGCGGGATCACGACTGTTCGCTCCGATTCATCTTGCGCAGGCTGGGCATGCTGGAGTCGTCCGCATCCTCGAGCGCGCGTGCCAGTTCGACAATTCTGGAATGCTGGAAAATGGTCCGAATCGATGAGTCCACGCCGATCTCCCTGCGGATGCGGCTGTTCATACGGGTCGCCAGCAACGAGGTCCCGCCGTGCTCGAAGAAATCGTCGTCGATTCCTATTTCTTCGACCTCGAGGATCTCGGCGAAAAGCCTGCAGAGAGCCTTCTCCATGTCGGTGCGCGGCGAACGGGAGCTGTTGTCGGTCGTTTCCACTGAGGCGAACATCGAGACGTCGGCCTTGCCACCGGGCAGCCTCGGGATGCGGTCCGAACGGACGAAAGCGTCGGGAAACATGGGTTTCGGCAGCCGCCGGGCGACGAAGTCGGCCAGATCCTCGGTATCCAGTCCGGCGCCCACCACATAGCCGATCAGGCACGTGTCGTCGTCCCGTGCCTTGGCGACCACCGCGGCATCGTCCACATTGGAGTGTTCCAGCACCACGGCCTCGATGGCGGGGAGACTGACCCGGACGCCATGGATCGTCGCCTGGCCGTCCGTGCGGCCCACGTACGTCACCCGGCCGCCCCGGTCGCGCCGCACCCGGTCTCCGGTACGGAACATGCGCGAACCGGCCGTCCCGAAAGGATCCGGGACAAACCATGCCGCCGTCGCCGCCGCCTGCCCTTGGTAACCGCGACCGAGCCCTGGGCCCGTGACGTACAGCTCGCCCTCGGCGCCCGGAGGCGACGTCCGGAGGCAGGCATCGAGAACGCGTACCGCCACACTCGCGGACGCGTAACCTGTTTCGCCGTGAAAAAGCTCTAGCGGCGCCGCCGTGCTCAGCCCGTCCTTGTCCCGGACGATCTCGGCACCGGCGCCCAGGCACACGGCGGCGAGCACGTCGACCAGCCATAGGCCGAAGTCACCGGCGAGACGGGTGGTCAAGCACGTGTCCGATGCCGCGTCCTTCAGGCGAGCCGCGAGGCTCGCGTGACTGACCATGACGGTCCTGCGACCTTCCGGATAGCCCAGCACGTCGAGCAGCGCGGCGAGCCGGGCCGGGTCCGGCGGCGGCACGTCATCACCACCGATACCGACCGGCAGCGCGGTCAGCACCGACTCCGCCGCCCTGTCCGTGGAGACCAGGCAGCCGCCCGACCGGAGAACCGCAACCAGAGCTACCACGAGATCCAGCGACGGCGACAACCGTACCGAAACCGGTGTCTCCGGGCCGACACCGCGACGAATCAACTCTCGCGCCACCTCGCCCGACCGGGCATCGAGTTCCCGGTAGGTCAGCGAGGCGCCGGCGCAGCGCAGCGCGACCGAGTCCGGCGTTCGCATCGCCCGTGACGCGAGAAGGTCGGGGACGGTCGTCGCGGGGGTCGGGCGCCCCGCGCGGGCCCGGTCACCGGAGCCCGCGGGTCGTGCGAGGTCGAGTGCGCCGACCAGCACCGTCGGATCGGCCGCGATCTGCCGCAGGATCCGGGCGAGCATGGTCGCCACGTCATCGGCGTCGGCGCGGTCGAACGCGTTTCGGTGGTATTGCACGGAAGCGCGGAGAAAACTGTCCGAGTCGACGAAGACCATGAGCCCCAGCGGATAGTGGCTGGTGATGAAGGAGCGGATACCGGTCACCGCCAGTCCGGCGGCTTCACCGGCCGCCGTGATACCTGTCCGGTCAAGAGGAAACGACTCGAATCCGACGATCGTGTCGAACAGCGCCGACGTGCCGGTCGCCTGGTGGATTTCGCTGAGACCGTGGTGATGATGATCCAGTAGCGCCGCCTGCCGTTCGTGCATTTCGCCCAGCAGGCCGGCGAGGCTCTTCGCCGGAGCGCAGTCCACTCGGACCGGTACCGTGTTGAGCAACATGCCGACGATTTCGTCCACCCCCGGCACCGCGGGCGGGCGACCGGAGACCACCGCTCCGAACACCGCGTCCCGGCGGCCCGTCAGTTTGGTCAGCACCAGGCCCCAGGCCACCTGAACCGCGATGTTCACCGTGACCCCAAGCTCGGCGGCGCCCGCGATGAGCGACGCGGACTCGGCTGCGCTGAGCGGCACGTCCACGTGCTCGATACCTTCGCCGTCCTCAGAGCGACGCGTGTTCTCCCCGACGATCGTCGGCTCACCCACGCCATCAAGCTCACGTTTCCAGGCGGCAGCCGATTCATGCTTGTCGCGCTGGGCCCACCAAGCGAGGAAATCCCGCTGATCTCGGGCCCGGGGCAACTCGGTGGTGCCTGGACTGTAGAGCGACAACAGATCCCGCAGCATCAGCGGCACCGACCAGCCGTCGAAGAGTGCGTGGTGCGCGGTCAGCACGAGTTCGGCGGCGTTGGGCTCCATCCGGACCAACGTCATCCGCAGCAGCGGCGGCACCGAGGGATCGAAGTGCGTGCGCAGGTCTTCGGCGAGTAGCCGCTCGAACGATTCGCTCCGGTCGGTCTCGCCGAGATCTTCGAGATCGACCACGCACCATGGCAGCTCGGCACGGGCGACAATGAGCTGTACGAGATCTCCGCTGCGCCCGGAGACGAACGCCGACCTCAGGCCCGCGTGTCGATCCAGCAGTTTCTGCCCGGCCGTCCGCATCCGCTCCGCGTCGACGTCACCCGATATGTGCAACACGTACTGCACCTGATAGGCGTCGACGCTCGAGTCGTTCGACATGCTGTGGAAAAGAAACCCGGACTGCAACGGCGTCAACGGCCACACGTCCACCAGGTTCGTCAGGTGTTGCGCCCACCCGTCCAGCTCCGCCTGGGTAGCCGACACCAACGGGACGTCCGACGGAGTCAGCCCACCCGCATCAGGACTGGCCGCATGCCGGGTCAGGGCTGTCAGCGCGAGACGCCACAGGCCTGCCAGCTCGTCGACCTCACGCGGGGCCAGGACACCGGCCGGCGCCGCGAACACGGCGCGCAGTTGTGCCCCTTCGGGCCCCTCGGTGAGAACCGCGTCGATGTCCAGTTCCGAGCGCACGGGCGCCTGTGCGTCCTTGGCCACGCGAGGCCGGGCGAGTTCGGGTACGTCGACCCGGCTCCACTCCGCGGTATCCGTCGAGTCGAAACGCTCCAGGTAACCGAAGCTCACCTGGCCCGTCGAGTACTGGCTCAGCGCGTCGGCGGTGTCCTGGTTGAGATGCCGCAAGAGGCCGTAGCCGATTCCCTTGTCAGGGATCGACCGCAGGCGCTGCTTCACCAGTCTGATGACCGCGCCCGCCGCCGGACCGCCGTCCATCGCGTCGTCGAGGTCGACGTCGGAGAGATCGAGCCGGATGGGGAACACTGTGGTGAAGCGCCCCACCGTCCGGGTCAGGTCGGCACCCGGGACCGCGTCCGATTCCCGGCCGTGGCCCTCGAGCTGGATCAGCAAGGACGCGTCGCCGATCCCCCTGCAGCGCCGCCATTGCGCCAGTCCCAGCGCCAGGCCCGCCAGCAGCCCGTCCGTCACCTCGCCGTGGTACACCGCGGGAACCTTCGTCAGCAGCGCATCCGTTACCGCTGCCGGAAGTGTCACGGTGCTTTCGTGGACGGTGCCCAGCACATCGACCTCGGGATCCAGACGCCGCGCTCCGAGCACCGGGTCCGAGCCCGTCAGGATCGACCGCCACAGGGGCAGCTCGACCAGCCGCTTCGGGCTGTGCGCCTCATCGGCCAGCACCTGCGCCCACCGGCGCATGGACGTCCCGGCTTCGGGCAGCCGGGGCGATGTTCCGTCACGCACAGCCGCCCACGCGGTGGCGAGGTCGGAGGACAGGATGCGCCACGACACACCGTCGACGACCAGGGGATGCAGGACCATCATCAATCGGCCCGGGTTCCCGTCGAACCAGACGAACCGAGCGACCGCTCCCGCGGCGGGGTCCATGGCCGCGGCCGCCTTGTCCAGTTCCAGCACCGCCCGCCGGCGCCACGCCTCATCCCACGGGCCGTCCCAACGAACACGCTCCAGCGCGACCTCCGCGCTTCCCGGCGGCCTCACCACGACCTCGTCCGGGGTCAGGCTCATCCGCATCATGTCGTGGTGCTCGACCACCATCCGCAACGCCGCGGTCAGATCGGCCTGGCCGATGCCTTCGGGCAGCCGGAGCACCATGGCCTGCGGGAAGCGGTCGAACCCGGGCCCACCACCGCGGAGCCACCGCGCGACCGGCAACAGGGGGCATGCGCCGACACCGCCTCCTTCGCGCTCGACAAGGCGAGGGACCGGCTCGATCGTCGACCGCGCACCGACCTCGCCGGCGAGTGCCGCCACCGTCCGCTGCTCGAAAATCGCGCGAGCGCTGATCTCCACCCCCTCCGTTCGCGATCGCGACACCACCTGGATCGCCTGGATACTGTCGACGCCAATCGCGAAGAAGTCATCATCGATCCCGATCCGGTCGAGCCCGAGCACGTCGGCGAAGTGCCGCGCGAGTGTCTCCTCGATCCGGTTACGCGGTGCTCGATACTCCGCGCGCCACATCCGCGGTTGCGGGAGCGCGGCCCTGTCGCGCTTGCCGTTCGGTGTCAACGGGATCCGGTCCAGCACGACGAAGGCGGCGGGAACCATCGGGGAAGGCAACCGTCGCACAACGAACTTACGCAGATCGCTCATGGAGAACGCGGAACCCAGTGCGATGTCGCCGGGCGAGCGTTCCGCACCCGCCACCGGCACCACGTAGCCAACGAGATGTTTGCTCCCGCCCAGCTCACGAGCGATGACCACGGCGTCCGCGACACCGGGGTGCGCGGTAAGTGCCGCTTCCACCTCAAGGGGTTCGATCCGCACGCCGCGGACCTTGATCTGCGTATCGGCCCGGCCATGGAGCATCAGCTCGCCGCTGACGGTCCACGAAACCAAGTCTCCCGTCCGGTACATCCGGGCGCCGGGCGGGCCGAACGGGTCGGCGACGAAACGCTCCGCGGTCTGCCCTGGGCGTCGTTGGTAGCCGCGGGCGAGCAACGGGCCGGAGACGTACAGCTCGCCGATCGTGTCCGGCGGCACCTCGCGCAGACACGGGTCGAGAACGTGGACGGCGGCGTTGACTATCGCGTGCCCGATGGGCGGCATCCGTCCGTCCGCGGCCAACGGGTCGCTCATGGTGCTGCAGATGGTGGTCTCGGACGATCCGTATCCGTTGATCACCGTGCGTCCGGTCGCCCAGGCCGACACCAGTTCCGGGGGCGTGGTGTCACCGGCGAATATCAGACATTCCACAGTCGGCGCCGAACTCGGTTCCAGCGCGGCTACCACAGCGGGTGTCAGTGTCGCGTGGGAGATCGCCTTCGCTGTCATGGTGTCCGTCAACCGACGGCCGGGCTCGAGGTCGTCCTCGGCCGCCAGCACCAGCGTCGCGCCCGACAACAACGACGAACACAGCTCCCACACGGAGGCGCCGAAGCCCGGCGAGGCCGCCTGAAGGATCCGGCTCCGTGGCCCGATTCCGATGCTTCCGGCCTGTTCGATCAGCGAGGCGAACCCACCGTGGGAGACCGACACGCCCTTCGGCCTGCCGGTCGACCCCGACGTGTAGATGATGCAGGCGCTCTGAGCCGATCTTGGCGGGCTCGGTCGGACGTCACCGTCGTCGAGCAGGTCCGACTCCGCTATCGGTACGTGCAACGCCGGAAGCGTACGCCGGGTCGCCGCGTCCGTCAGGACCAGCTCGCACCCCGAATCCTCGATCATGTAAGCGATGCGCTCGGCCGGGTACTGGGGATCCACCGGAAGGTAGGCCGCCCCCGCCTTGAGCACCCCCAGGAACGCGATCACCCACTCCGGCGTCCGACGGAAGCACACCGCTACCACCGACTCGGGCGCGATCCCGGCCCCGGCGAGCGCGCGACCCACTCGATCGGATCGTTCATTCAATTCCCGATACGTCAGGGAATAGTCGCCGAATTCAATCGCAATCATATCGGGTGCCGTCCGGACGCGATGCTCGAACAACACGGGAATGGACGGGCCTACAGCGCCAACAGCACCATCCAGGGATTTCACGGCACCCCTCTCCACGCTTCTATCCGGACCAGCACGAGTGCAGCCGAAAATAAAATTCCACCCCCAGCGTAAGCCGGACTTTTCGCTCGCGGCACGGCGAAGACGAAAAGAATGACGGTCGACAGTTGCCGAGCAGTCCGATCTGACGTTAAGGACGAGGTCCAGCCGCGTCAAGCTTGGCCCACACCGAGGTGAGCCAACGACGCCAGACACCTATCACTGTCCTGTCGGCAGGACAGCAAGCGCACTCCGAGACATTGTTTAACCGGGAATTATGAGATGGTGCCGTAGTGCCGCGAGCGGTTTACTCATCGCCTTTACGAAACACCCGAGAAGGGGCGAAGGTTATCGGAATGCAGCAGTATGAGAGCCTCGCTAGGACAACACCGGAAATACTTGATCCCCCCAGCGCGCCGATCCCTTCGAAAGCCGAGCCCGTCACCGCGCGGATCGCCCGCCGTGCCAGAGCGGAACCTGACCGCGCAGCGGTGGTGCACGGCGAACGGAGCCTGAGCTACGCCGAACTGTTCGCCCGCGCAGGCGCGCTCGCCGCCATTCTCCGGTCCCACTCGGTGGGGCGCGATGTACTTGTACCGCTGTGGCTCGATCGCTCACCCGAGCTCGTCATCGGCGCGCTGGCGACCTGGCTGGCCGGCGGCGCGTACGTCGGCATGGATACCAAAGAGCCGCCTGCCCGCGCCGAAAGTATTCTTGCCGACTGTGCCAGCCCGGTGGTGCTCACCACCCGCTCGCTGGCCGGCAGCCTCCCACCCGGTGCCCCGCCCGCGATCGTGGTCGACGAGCCCGTCGGACCCACCGGCGGCGGTGTCCTTCCCCGGTCCACACCGACCGGCGGTGACCTGAGCTATGTGACGTTCACATCCGGTTCGACTGGGCGGCCCAAGGGCGTCCTGGTGGAGCAGCAGGGTGTCGCCGATCTCGTGGACTGGTACGTGGACACCTTCCGGATCATGCCTGGTGACCGGATGCCGCAAGTGGCCCGCCCGTCATTCGACGGATGGGCGTTGGAAGTATGGCCGTGCCTGGCGGGCGGCGCGACCTTGTGCGTCACCGAGCGGCAGATTCCCGATTCCCCGCAGGACTTCGTAGACTGGCTGTGCCGGCAGCGGGTGTCGGTCGGCTTCTTCACGACCGCACTGGCAGTGCAGCTGCTGCGGGCGCGCTGGCCTGCCGATGGCGGATCGATGCGGGCGATGCTGCTCGGCGGCGAGAAGCTGCACGCGCCGCCCACCCCTCATCCCCCATTCCGGCTCTACCACGTCTACGGGCCCACGGAAGCCACCATGCTGGCCACCTGCGGGGAAATCCGCGCCGACGCGGCCGCCGACACACCACCACCCATCGGCTATCCGCTTCCCGGCCTCACCGCTCATGTGCTGGACAGCGAACTTCGCCCCGTCCCCGACGGCGAAGCGGGGGAGCTTCACCTCAGTGGCGCGGCGGTCGCCCGCGGCTACCTGAACCGAGCCGATGAGACCACGCAACGCTTCCGCGAAGATCCTTATGCCGCACGGCCCGGCGTCCGGATGTACGCCACCGGTGACCTCGTAGCGCGGCTCCCCGACGGCCGGCTCGCCTTTCTCGGCCGCACCGATGATCAGGTGAAGCTACGCGGTTTTCGGATCGAGCCGGGTGAGATCGAGAGATCCCTGCTCGCCGTGGCGGGCACTGCGCTGGCCGCCGTCGTGGTGCACGAACCCGGCGGCGGAGCCACACGGCAACTTGTCGGCTACTGGTGCGCCACGGACGAAACTCGCGCTCCCAGCACGAGCACGCTGCGCGATCACCTGACCGCCGTGCTGCCGCAGTACATGATCCCGCACGCGTTGGTCCAGCTCGACGCGCTGCCGGTGAACGCGCACGGCAAGATCGACCGCCGAGCACTGGCGACACGGCCACTCCCGGCAGATGCCGGCTCCGCGGGCGGCGAGACGCCCTGCCTCGGCCCGACCGAGCAGCTTCTGGCCAAGCTCTGGGGCCGGGTTCTCGGCCAGTTCCCGGCGAGCCGGGACGACAATTTCTTCGACCTCGGCGGCGACTCCCTGCTGGCGATGCGCCTGGCGGCCGACGCGAAACGCCACGGCCTGCACCTCAACGCGGAGGACATGTTCGAAACCGACGCGCTCTTCGAACTCGCCGATCTGCTCGACAGGCGCGCAGCCACGGGGCCCCTCGCAGGTGACTACCATGCGTAACGAGATCATGGATGCGGAGCACCACGCCTTCCGAGAGCTCGCCCGCGCCTTCATCGCCAAGGAGATCACACCCCACTACCCGAGCTGGGAAGCCGCGGGCCGGGTCGACCGCTCCGTCTGGCGCGCGGCGGGGGACGCCGGACTGCTCGGCATGGACATGCCCGAGGAATACGGTGGCGCGGGCAACCCGGACTATCGCTTCAACGCGATCCTCGCGGAGGAACTGGCGGCTGCCGGAACGTATGCGCCCTGCCTCCCGCTGCACAACGAGATCGTCGGTCCCTACCTCCGTACTCTGACGACCAAGGAACAGAAGGAACGCTGGCTGCCCGGTTTCTGCGATGGATCCCTGATCACGGCCATTGCGATAACCGAGCCGGACGCGGGTAGTGACATCCAGGCCATGCGGACCACGGCGATCCGCGACGGGGACCACTGGATCCTCAACGGGAGCAAGACGTTCATCTCCCATGCGCACACCGCCGACCTCTATCTCACGGTCGCACGCACCCAGCAGGGACAAAGCCGAGGGCAGGCGGTGTCCGCGAGCATCTTCGTCGTGGAGCCGCACCGCGCCGGCTTTTCCCGGGGACGAACACTCGACAAGGTCGGCATGACAGCCTTGGACACCGCCGAGCTGTCCTTCCAGGATGTAGTGGTCCCCGCGGAGAACCTGCTCGGCAAGCCGGGTCGCGCCTTCGCCTACCTCATGCGCAACCTGCCGCAGGAACGACTCTGGATCGCCGTTTCCGCGCTGGCCGCCGCCGAAAGGGTTCTCGAGGACACCCTGGAATACTGCCGACGACGTGTCGTCTTCGGCCAAGCGGTCGGACGGCACCAGCACAACCGCTTCGTCCTCGCCGACCTCGCCACCGCGCTCGCCGTGGCCCGTAGCCACACCGACCGTGCGCTGACGGTACACAACGAGGGGCGTCTCGGCTCCGAAGACGCCGCGATGGTCAAGTGGTGGAACACGGAACTCTGTCAGAACGTCGTCAACCGCTGTCTGCAGCTGCACGGGGGATACGGCGTCATCCGCGAGAATCCGGTCGCGCGCGCCTTCCTCGACACCCGGGTGCAGACCATCTACGGAGGGACGACCGAGATCATGAAAGAGATCATCGGTCAGTCGCTGATCTGATCGTTTCCGCTCGGCGGCACAGGAGGGGGAATCAGCCATGCCACGAACGCATCCCTGGTACCTGGTCTTCAGGCCCTGCCCAAACCCGTGGCTGACGCTGTACTGCCTTTCCTGCGCGGGTGGGAGCCCGTCGATGTTCCGGCCCTGGATCGACCATCTCCCCCAGGGAATAGAACTGCGTGCTGTACGGCTACCGGGCCGGCCGGGCCGCCACAAGGAAACACCGTTGACCGACATCGACAGTGCCGTCGAGGCACTGCTCGATGGCCTTCAACCGGAACTCGCCGGTCCCTATGGTTTCGTCGGCCACAGCATGGGCGCGCTACTGGCCTACGGTATGACGCTGGCGCTACGGCGGCAGGGCTCGTCCTTGCCGCGGATACTCGCGATCGCCTCGTTTCCGCCGCACGGCGCTTCACCCCAGGTAATGCCTGACCCTGAAGACGATGACAGGGCGTTCATCGCCGACCTCCGCAGGCTCGGGGGCGTCCCCGGTGAACTGCTCGCGGACCCGCCGATGCTGGCACGCGCACTGCCAACACTCCGCGCCGACTTCAGTGTCTGCCGCAGCTATGTGTACCGGCCCGTGCCTCCGTTGCCCGTGCCGGTGATCGCCTTCAGTGGTGACGCGGATCGAGTGACGCCGGCCGAGACGTTGAAGCCCTGGCACGACGAGACAACGGACTTCCGTGGCCTGCACCTGTTCCCTGGCGGCCACTTCTTCCTCTTCGATCACGTCCCGGCATTGGCAGACCTGGTCGTCCGCGCGACAGCGGGCGACGCATGATGGGTGGTCCTCCACCTGCGGCAGCCGCGCGCATCCCCCTGTTCCGCGATCAGCGCGGCGGACCGGTCCAGGCGGACGGGCACGCGATACAGCGGACAACCTCATCCGCTGTGTCGCGTGATCCGGTATCCGTTCTCGTCTGCCGTCACGGCGCCGCGCCGGCGGAATCGGTCAAAGCGACGCGGGAGCGCTGGGCAGTACCGCCGAAACGGCTGACGATGCGTAGCGGCAGCACCCGCATCCCGAGCCCGAACAGCCACCACGGCGGCCAGGCCGGGACACACGCTCGCGCGGGCTCGTGTTCGATCACCTTGGCAAGCGCACGGCAGCCACGCTCGAAATCGGCCACCAGCGGTCCTTGGGCGGTCTGGGTTTCCGAGCGGATGTAGCCGGGCAGCAGGGTGGTCACCGCGATCGGTGTGCCCATCAGGTCAGCACGCATGCCTTCGCCGAGGGCCAGCACCGCGGCCTTGCTGGCAGCATAGGTGGTCAGGTTCTGCGGGAAGGCACGCAGCGCGCACACCGACGAGATCAGGACCAGGTGCCCGGCGCCGCGAGCGCGGAAGATCTCCAGTGCTGCCTCGCACTGGGCGAGTACGGCGGTGAAGTTGGTCTCGGCGGTACGCCGGTTCAGTTCGAATTCGCCGGTGCCGACCGGCCGGCCGCGGCTGCTCCCCGCGTTGACCACGATCCGGTCCAGTCCCCCTGGCTCGGCGGCGAACTCGCCGAATACCTTGAACACCGCCGGGTGGTCGGTGACGTCAAGGGTGCGCACCGACACCGAAATTCCCGGATACTCCGCCAGCAGTTCGTCGCGTAGCTCCTCCAGGAGGTTCTGCCGCCTCGCGCACAGCGCGAGGTCGCGGCCGCGCCGGGCGAACTCCCATGCCATCCCGCGGCCCAGCCCGGCGCTCGCGCCGGTGATCAGGATCCGGCGTCGCATCAGGCAACCCCCGTCCACTTCGGACGGACCGGCGACTCAGGAAGATCGAACGCCGCCCGCGCGGCGCGGATACACTTGCCGCCGCTGGCGCAGCGCTCTTCGTCGGTCTTGATCGTCACTCGCATCACCATGTCACCGGCAGCCTTTCCAGTCCTACTACGATCAATCCGGTTGTGATCTTCAGTTCATGCGGAGCGACCACCCGAGCTTTCTTCGTACCGCGGCGAAACTCCGCTTGTGCCGCCACGCGCCCGGGGTGCGGCGGTGTCCTTCTGGGCTATTGGTCGCATCACCTTGTATCGACCGTTCCTTTGAATTCCATTCTAGAACCCGACGACCCTTCTCTCCTACCGCAGCCGCTCCATAAGCTCGGCGACCGCCCTGCAGCCGGTGGCCTCGTGCGTCGAGAAGTGTGTCTGTACCGCGGCGCGTACGTCGGCAGGCTGCTCCTGGCTGAGCTTGAACATGCCCTCGGCGCGCGAGATGGTGAATTGGAAGGCGCCAACTCCCGGCAGTAGCTTGCCGAAATATCCGATCGACCCGGACATGTCCCAGCCGGCACCGAACTGTGCTTCGAAGATACGGACCGTGGACTGGACGACATCCATCGTCTCTTCCCTCGACTCGATCCTGCGGAGCACACCGTGGACATGCACCGCGGTATAGTCCCAGGTGGGCGCGGCGGGGTCGTTCTGATAAACGGTCGGCGACACGTACGCGTTTGGCCCGATGAAGACCAGAACGGACTGGGTGCCGCCGGCCAACGCTTCCCAATGCGGGTTCGCTCTGTTCAGGTGACCGAGCAGGACACCCCCGGCCAGCAGGTCCGGCCCCGCGTTCAAGGGAAGTTCCTTCGGAATCAGCGGAAGATGGGTCACATAGGGACCAGTCGCGGATTCACCACTGGTCACCAAAAGAGCGAATGGATTCCTCCGAATGATCTCGACCATCCAGCTACCGGCCGGCGGACGATACTGCATCGGCACGTACATCGTCGCCACATCCCATCCAGCTCACCCTCGACACTGATCACGATATTAACAACGCGAAACTCGTCGATGTCAAGCAAAGGTAACCGGCGCATAATCCCAATATTATTGACATCGGAACACCGCCAGTATGTCCTGCCGACAGGACACGAAGGAACACGCTCGGGATGTTTTCCGGATCGACCGGATATACACTGGGAAATGCAAATCCATCCGAAGGAGGCAATGGATGACCAGCGCGACGCACTACCCTGCCGGACACAAGGAGACAACAGACCTCTTCCCGAACGCGCGGCTCCAGTTCATTCACGGGGACACCATGACCTTCGCCAGGTGGGAGTTCGAGGAAGGCGCCAAGGTCCCCGCGCACAGTCATCCTCACGAACAGATCACCCACTGCCTCGAGGGCACCCTCGAGCTGACCATCGACGGCAGGAATTTCGTGCTCCAGCCGGGCGAGACCATCGTCATTCCTGGCAACATCGAGCACGACGCCTCCGCCCCCAATGGCGCGAAGGGAATCGACGCGTTTCAACCGGTGCGCGAGGACTATCGTTTCTGATCGAAGGGCGGCAGCATGAAGAGCAACTCGCGAACGCTGCGAATTCACACGCTAGGCCCCACCGGCACAAACTGCGAAGCGGCCGCACATTACTATCTTGAACAAAATGACTACGAGGACGGCAGCGTCACGCTGTACGACACACTCGAGGACGCGGTGAAGTACGTTCTCGACGAGCCGGATAACAGCGCCCTGCTCGGCTGCATAGTCTACCCACAGTTGAACGACATTGTGTTTCGAAATCTCGCTTCGCTGACACTGCGGGAATGCTTTATAATGCCGACACATCGCATGGTCTTCGCCAGGCCTGTCGACGGACCGGAGGTCGGCCCGAGAGCCACGGTTCTCTGTCATCCCGCTCCCGTACAGCTTCTCGACGGCAGGGACCTCGACATCCGATTCGCGACAAGCAACGCGGCCGCCGCGAGCCAATGTGCGGCAGGAGAGTCGGACGCGTGTATGACGACGATCGTCGCCGCCGAGGCGAACAAGCTCGAAGTTCTCGAGGACTTCGGCCCGGTGCCGATGGGTTTCAGCATTCATGTACCGCATAGGACCGCGTCATGACCTCTGGTCTGTCGGAGCTGAAGGCCCTCAGCGTCAGCGACGAAGCACCGCTTGGCAAAGTTTTCGAGTCGGCGAAGAGCATCATGCTTGAGCGCGGCATCTCCACATGCGCGATCGCGGACGTACTCGACAAGCTGGGCATCCCGAACACCGTGTTGAACCCGGGCCTTCACCGCGTCTCGGGTGGCGAGCCCCTCTTCTTCGGAGCCGCCGTTCCGGTCAGTTGGGTTCCGCAACGCAAGGGCCCCCGTATCACCGACCCGTTGCCCAGTACCTGGTCGGCGGTCCGTGACTTCCTCGTGCCGGAGATCACCGACGGCCGTGGGCGCGTCTACGTCGCCGGTTCCGGCCCCATAGTCAGAGACGCCGCCCTGGCAGGCGGCTTGTCCTCCACCTACCTCATCGAACAACTGGGTTTCGAGGGAATGGTGCTCGGCGGCGCGATCCGCGACCGTGGTCTCATCGAGAAAAGCCAGCTACCTGTCGTGGCAAGCAACTTCGTTCCCACTGACACCCAAGGCGCCTTCCGCGTCGACGCGGTCAACACCGCGTGTGTCATCGACAACGTCACCATCCGGGCCGGTGATTGGATTTTCTCCGACGGAAACGGCACCGTTGCAGTGCCGTCGGTACTGCTGCACGAGGTGCTGTCCGCGGCAGCCGCCACCGAACACACCGAGCAGCAAATTCTCCGGCGAATCCGGTCGGGTGAACGGCTACCCCAGATCATCGACGAAGTGGGACAGATCTGAGTCCCCGACGCGTAAAGCAGGTGTACATGCGCGCGGTCGCGGTATATCGACACGGTGGCCCCGAGGTGCTGACGCCGGTCGAATGGACCACGCCGGTGCCGGGGCCCGGCGAAGTTCTCGTCGATGTCATGCTCATCGGCGTCAACTATCACGAAACGTACGAGCTCAGTGGCCTTTACCCTCGCGAGGTACCTTATGTTCCCGGCCGGGAGCTGGTGGGAACCGTAGCCGCACTGGGCGACGACGTCGACGGCGTCACGGTAGGTGACGCC
>NZ_JBHYIK010000011.1:98636-148457 GCF_042739735.1 Amycolatopsis sp. NPDC059027
CCAATACCCCGCGGCGCGCACCTTTTGGGCCCCGGGGGGGGGGGGGGGCCCCCGGCCCCCCCCGGGGCCACCCCCGCGCCGGCGTTCCGGTTGGGCCCCCCCCCCGCCACCGTGGACGTGCCGGTTCCCGGCGCCTACGCCGAACAAGTCGTACTGCCCGCACACCGGCTTGTCCTGGTACCTCCGGGCATTTCGGCCGAGCAGGCCTGCGCTGGCCTGCTGCAGGGAATGACAGTGCGGCTGCTGACGCACGACTGCCATCCGGCACGGCCTGGTGAGACGGCGCTGGTACACGCCGCGGCGGGCGGTGTCGGCCTGCTGCTCACGCAGATGCTCAACCAGCTAGGCGTCCGGGTCATCGGCACGGTTTCCACCGCCGAGAAGGAAAAAGCGGCACGCGAGGCCGGTGCGCACGACATCATCCGATATACGGATGTCGACTTCGTGTCCGAGGTCCAGCGGTTGACCGGACGAGCGGGGGTCGATGTCGTCTACGACGCGGTCGGCGACACCACGTTCGACGGAAGCCTCGCTTGCCTGCGCCGGCAAGGAAAGCTTGTGCTCTATGGTCAGTCGAGCGGCAAGGTGGGGCCCGTCGACGTGTCCACAGGCCCCCTGCGCTCCAAGGTGCTGACTCGGCCTTATCTCCCGGATTTCATCGTCACCAGGGAAGAACTACTCAAACGAGCTGAAATCGTATTCGACTGGATGGGGAACAACCAGCTGAACGCACACATAGAACGGAGATATCGGCTCGAGAACGCCGTCACCGCGCACAGGGATCTCCAGGAACGGCGCACCATCGGGAAGTTACTACTGACTCCACAGAGATAGTGGGTATCAAGCGTGAGCGGTTCAGATGGTGAGGCACTTACATCCGCGGCGACCGTCAGTGCAGGTACTGGTGGTCTTATCCAGTTGTCCGCTGCGGCCGCACGACAAGAGATCGATAACATCGACATCGGGATAGTCAACTTGTTACGCATACGTTTTGATATTTCCAAGCGTATTCAGCAGGCTCGTCTCGACTCGGGTGGCGCACGGACAGACCCCCGCCGGGAAGCCGACATCAAGCGGGTGTACCGATCCTTCTTTGGAGAACCCGGGGAAGAGGTTGCGGATGCCGTCCTGCGACTTTGCCGGTCCTGACCACACTGGTAGGCGTCATGAACAGCCACATGGATGAGCCGGCAACGCGGCGACAGCCTTCGGCGGCACAACAGCCGGACTGGCCGGATCCCGGCAAGCTGTCCGAGGTGGTACGAACACTGGAGCGTCTTCCGTCTCTGGTATCACTGACTGACTGCGATGCACTACGCGACCGGCTCGCCGCTGTCGCCAGGGGCGATGCGTTCCTGTTCCAGGCCGGCGACTGCGCCGAACTCTTCGCAGCGTCGCAGGTCGAATCGGCCGAAGCGAAGATCAGGTGCCTCGCGGATATCGCGACGGTCCTGACCGCTGTCTCGGGTCTGCCAATCGTCACCGTCGGCCGCATCGCAGGGCAGTACGCGAAACCACGTTCGACGCCGACCGAGACGAGAGACGACGATGTGCTGCCGGCCTACCGCGGCGACGCGGTGAATTCGATACAGTTCACCGCCAAGGACCGTACCCCGGACCCACGGCGTCTGCTCCGCGCATACCGCGCGTCGGCGCGCACCCTGCTGGAGATCCGGAAATTGCAGGCTCGCGAACCTGTACTGCGCCGCAGGCTCGGCGGTAACTGTTTCACCAGCCACGAGGCTCTACTGCTACCGTACGAAAACGCGCTCACGCGCACTGACCCGGCCAGCGGGCGGCGATACGGCGCCTCCGGTCATCTACTGTGGATCGGCGAGCGGACCAGGCAGATTTCCGGCCCGCATATCGCATTCGCGGCGCGCGTGTGCAATCCGATAGCGGTCAAGCTGGGGCGTACGGCGACTCCCGGTACGATAGCGCAGCTGGTGGAACGACTCGACCCGCAGCGGCAACCTGGGCGACTCACCTTCATCACCCGGTTCGGCTCCGACGCCGTGCGGGAAATGCTCCCGCCGCTGGTCGAGGAAGCACTCGCCGTGGGTTCTCCGGCCGCGTGGGTGTGCGATCCGATGCACGGGAACACGTTCGTGACACCGGAGGGCCGCAAGACCCGACGGCTGGAGACAATACATGATGAAATACGTGGATTCTTCGAGGTCCACAAGGAGCTGGGGACAATCCCTGGCGGCCTCCATCTGGAGGTGACAAGCAGGAACGTGACCGAATGCATCGATTCCGGCTCTCCGGTTCGAGTGGACGATCTCCACCGCCGATACGAGACGGCATGTGATCCGCGACTGAATCGCGACCAGGTGCTGAGGTTGACCTACGGAACAGCGCCATTGATCAATTCCACCGGCTGGATCAACCCGCGCGCTGGAAACCAGCCCGGCTCACGGGATTCGGCAGGCTCGCTGGTAACTCACCCAAGGCCAGGAAGGTTGTCATGACGGAACACCACAAGTACATTATTGTCGGCGCCGGCCCGGCCGGCTTGCAGCTGGGGTACTTCCTGGAGCGCAGCGGCCGCGACTATCTCATTCTGGAGAGATCCGCGAGAGTCGGCAACTTCTTCCACAAGTATCCCATCCATCGAACCTTGATCTCGATCAACAAGAAACACAACTTTTTCAAGGAAGAGGAATTCAACTGGCGACACGACTGGAACTCCCTCCTGTCCGATGATTCGCGTATGCGCTTCACCGAGTACACGGACGAACTGTTTCCCGACGCGGACGTCTACTGTCGCTACCTGAGCGACTTCGCTACCCGGTTCTCGCTCCGGATCCGGCACCAGACGGAGGTGACGAACATATCGCGTCCCGAGAGGGACATCTTCCGGCTGACGACGGCGACTGGGGAGGTCTTCACCTGCGACGTTCTGCTTCTGGGCCTCGGAGCCGCCGAACCGATGATCCCCGACGAAATCGAGGGGATCGAGCTGGCGACCGGCTACGAGGACGTGACACTCGACCTCGAAGCTTATCGAAACAAACGCGTCGGAATTATCGGTCAGGGCAATTCGGCGTTCGAGACGGCGAAGTACATAGCCGGTTCGGCGGCTATCGTGAACATCCTGGCCAAGGGCCCGATACGGTTCGCCTGGGACACCCATTACGTGGGTGACCTCCGAGCGATCAACAACGAAATCTTCGACCTTTACCAGCTCAAGAGCCTGAATGCGGTGCTGAGTCCGCGCCTGAGGAAGATCGAACAGACTCCGACCGGGACTCTGGTGACAAGCCACGAGTACGACTACCCGACCTCCTCCATCCCCGGAACCCTTCAGCTCGACCGCGAGTACGACATCATCATCCGCTGCTGCGGATGGCGCTATGTGCCGGAGAGCATTTTTTCGCCAGACGTCATGCCGGAAACCTGGGACAGGGGGAAATATCCTCGGTTATCTCCGACGTGGGAGTCCGCCAACGTGCGGAACCTCTACTTCATCGGTACTGCCATGAACGGGAACGACAAGAAGTCAGCCTCGGGATTCATTCATGGTTACCGGTACAACGTTCAGGTGCTTTCACGCCTGCTCGAGGAGCGGTACGAAGGTGTTCCTTACCCCAGGAAGATCATCGAACCGTTCGCGTGGGACACATTCGCAGATTACCTCTACGAGCGCGTGAGCGTGACGGCCGCGCTGTTCCAGTTGTTCGGAACCCTCTGTGACGTCATCACTGTCGCCGGCGACGGCCGCCTCACGATCATGCAGGAACTCCCGCTCGCACACGCCGATCGGATGGACTTCGGCGAAGATCACGTCTTCACTCTGACACTCGAGTTCGGGTTCCACCACTACTCGGAATCCGCCGTCCAATTCCTCGGGCCATCCGACCCGAATCACCCCGATTGCACAGCTTTCCTGCATCCGGTGATCCGCTATCGTCGGGGAACGGCCCGCGACGAGTTCCACTTCGGCGACTCACTCCTCGCCAGATGGGATCGTCCGCACGGCCATGGCGGCGCTGTCGTCTCGTACCATCTCGACTTCCAGCGTTGGATGTGCGGCAAGCTCGGAATCCCGGCGCCGCAAGCCGACGCGCGGCCCGATGGCCCGTTCCGGCCGTGGACGCCCGAGGAACACGCCGCCTGGACGGCCAAGGAGAACGCCGCGGAGCGAGACGAGCCGACCTGCCAAAAGACGCTCAGGACAGACGCGGCGCCGCGGAGACTGGACCGAGCAGGCGACCCGCGAGGCTGACGCTCGCGGGATAGTCACGGATCAAGTCGGCGAGGATGGCGGAGTGCGCGCAGCGCGGTTCGGCACGCGGCGGCGTGTACAGACAGTCAGGCCGCCCGGGCAGTCAGTTCACCGTTCCAGTGACCGTGAATATGCTGAACGGGTCGGCCTTCGCCCCTGCGTGGACGAGGCACTCGGCGATTCTGTTCAGCGAGCGCCACCGACACCCGCGACGCGCTATGGGCTCCTCGTCCCGATCAGCTCGGTGATCCGGTCGCCCGAATCGTGCGGCCGCCGCGCGGTGACGGCCCTTGGCGGGCCCCCGGACGTCCGAGCCAACGGCCTGGGCGGCGACGGCCGGATCGATGCGGGTTCATCACCGCGACGGCATACCTCCTCGGGCTCGACCAGGATGACACCGTGCACCTGCTCGTGCGGATACGGCATTCCGCACGAGCAGGGCGAACACCACGAGGCGCCGATTCCGGCGTCCCGTGGGGTGCGTTCAGCGATTCGACGCTGATTCCACTTTTCGTACGATCGAGCACACCCATCTTTCCCGCACACGACACCGTATGGCAATTCCCGAAGCGTGACACCGTTCTGCGGAATAGACTTCCGACACCCAAACGTGCCCCTCTACTTGCTCGACCGACTTGAAAGACATACCGTCAAATTCCGAAATCATAGTCGACGTTAAGTGCTTCTTCCGCAGCTTGATCCAGGGTCTCTCGTACCCAGTGATCAAAGTTCGTGCCCGCGGCATCCGCTGCCTTGCGCCAGACGTCGACATGGTCGTCGGGCACCTTGATGTGCGACTGCTTTCTCGCCGGGGCCTGCGTCTCACTGTCCACGACACGGCTGGCCCTGATCGCGATGCGCAACTGTTTGGTAGTCCATGCTTCCTGCTCCGCGCAGTCAAGCAATCGCTCCTGCTCCACGAAAGGAAGAGAGGCCACTTCCGCGTGGTGCTGGAAGGTCAGCGCGGACCGACGCCTGGCAATCTCAAAGCGGCGTGCCACCCACGCGTAGTTGCGCAATGTCTGGTATCTGAGGCCGACCGTACGAATGACCCTCTGATAACTATCGGAGTAGTACTTCTTGCCGAACACCAACCAGTCGCCGAGCCACCACGCCGAGGCATCCATCAGGCCGGACAACCGTTTACCGGCCAGTGTCCATTCCTCGAAGCTCAGGTCCGTGGGGATCCGAAGCCCGACCCCGGTGGCGAGCACCTTGTCGCCGGCCGCCGCCTTTCCCGGATGGTGTGAATTTCTGTTCTGATCAGGTTCTGTACGACCAACTCCCGCCACCATGCGTATTGAACCCAACGCGCTTCCCCCATTTCTTTCGATGCGCTATCTCCAGATGTTCACTCGCGTATGCCTTCGCCGCGCGCGTCCCCAGCCATCGCCTCCTGCAGGCTCTGCGGACGCAGGTCCGTCCAGTTCTCCTCGACGTACTCGAGGCACCGCTGCCTGGAGTCCTCGCCGAACACGGTCCGCCAGCCCTTCGGGACCGGCGCGAACGTAGGCCACAATGAATGCTGGTTCTCGTCGTTGACCACCACGTAGAACCGGCCATCCTCGTCGTCGAAGGGGTTGGTGCTGCTCACGGTTCTCCAATCTTTTGGCGAAGCTGTCCTGGTCGGTCAGCTCGTCGGAAGGACGTTGACGGCCGCCGTGTAATCGATTTCCCACCGGGTACGGCGACTCAGGATGGATTCGACGATCTCGCCGCTGCGCACCGCGATGTTCGACAGCAGTGACGACACCAGTCCGTGTGCGTGCTCCGTACCGCCCTGCAGGTAGATACCACCGGGCAGGTCGAGATTCGTGACCAGCCGGTAGTCCCGCTCAACGCGGTAACGTTTCGCTTCGTCCCGGAAGATGTACGGGTCGATCTCGCCCAGCAGTCCCGCGGGCTGCATGGGGTTGTAGCCGGTGGCGCACACCAGGACGTCCACGTCGAGTTCGCCGGGGGTGCCCTGACGGAGCGACTCGATGCTCAACCGTGTCTGGTCACCGACCCGGCGAACACCGCTTACCCGGGAAAGCTTAAGAAAGTTCAACCTGTCGGCCTTGAGCAACTTGTCCTCGTACATCCGCCGATAGAGGTCGCTGATCACCTCCGCGTCGACGACCGAGTAGTTCGTGTTGCGGTGATAGCGCCAGAACGCCTCGCGCGACTCGCCCGATCCGAAGTATTGGTCGTCGACCGCGTCAGCGCCGAAGACCTCGTTGGCGAACGGCGTGTCGTCAGCGATGGAGTAGCCGTACGACGGGATGATCGCGAAAACACTGGCCTCCGGCAGGGAGTCGTAAAGGAACCTGGCGATCTCGGCCGCGCTCTGCCCAGCGCCCGCGACGGCAACGCGCCCGAGTCGTCCCCGATCGGCGTTCTCGAATCTGCCGAGGAACTCCGAGCTGTGCCAGACATGGTCGTCGCGGTCGATACCCGAAGGCATTCTCGCCTCAAGGCCAGTGGATATCACTACGTTATGCGCATACACTGTCCGTATAGCCTGGTTCGCACGCTTGACGGTGACCGCGAGTGCACCCGCGCAAGGGCCGTCGGCGACGAAATCGATGCCGGTGACGTGCGCGCCATAGGTTACATAGCTGGCCACCCTGGCCGCGCCCCACTCCAGGTAGTCATGAAATTCGCGCCGAGTCGGAAAGAAGTCCTGATTGTTCACGAACTCGGCCAGCCGCCCCATGGAATGGAGGTAGGAAACAAAACTGAATGACGAGGACGGGTTGCGAAAAGTGGCAAGATCCTTGAGAAACGAGACCTGCATCTTCGCCAATGGAAGCACCATATCCCGATGCCAGCCGAACGTGTTCTGCCGCTCGAAAAAAGCAGCAGTGAGCCGTTTTCCGGAGAGATCATCCTGAGATTCCACCAGCGCCGCCGCCAGAGAGAGGCTGGCCGGGCCGAACCCGACGCCAACCACGTCATACATCTCGGGTGCACGAGTTTCCATAGATAGTCTCCCCATCGACAGCTATGACGCCGTCCCGATTTACCCGGCTCCAGCCCCCACGACCCCCATGAACAAGTAGCTATTTAATTTCCAACAAATAGCTACCCCGCTTTTCGAAAAGTAATATATCACCGGCAACACGCTAGACCAAGACGATCGACCTCCCCGAGCAGGTGTCGGAAATTTACTGTTTTGTGGATTCGGGTTGATTTGTCGCGGAAGTGGCAGGCGACCCCGGAGAACAGGGTCTTCGCTCCAGGCTCAAGTGAGCGGCAATCACGAGCGACGGAAGAACATGCGGTGCGACGATATCGGATGGCCGACCGCGAGCATCCGGAGAAGCGGGCGCCCCGCAAATGATCATTGACCGTCCAAGACCACGCCCCCTTCGTGGAAACATGGGTCACCGATCGGAGATGACCCGTGACCCACCCAGTCGCCCCACCGCCCCGGAATGTCCTGTCAACCGGACACCGGTCGCTTGCACTGAAGCACGCCCGCACGTGCGGCCGCACTACCGTACTGTCCGTCTTACCACCACTGTCCGTGACAGTCCACCGCAACCTGGGTGACGACAACACGGGCTGGTCGACAATGCCGAGCACTCCGCGTGACCGCGGTGGGCTCGACCTCCCTCCGTTTGCGCGGTGCCGGCCACTGTTGACGACGACACCGACGCGCTCGGATTCCATGGCGGCCAGACCGGTATAACGCATGCGTAGCACGATGTCCCGTCACCGGGACAAGCCAGTCGACAGCCGTGACAAAGGCTGATCCGGCGAGGATTTCCATTGCGTGTCACGGCTACCGTCAGGCCAATACCGTCATCCAGCATCAGGCGAGACACGGACGAAAAGGAGATGATGAGGTGCCCGACGGAACACCCGGGCCTGACGGGTCGCTCGGTATCGATGCCGAGTCGTTCCCGTTGGCGTTCGGCCAGGAGGAACTTTGGCGCCTGTATGAACGCGATCCGGAAGAGGTGCGATACAACTCCACATTCACGTTCCGGCTGGACGGCGAACTTGACCGGACGGCGTTGCAGGAAACGGTCCGGCAATTGGTGGCCAGGCACGAGATACTGCGCGCGACTTTCGCCGAGGTCGCCGGTAGCCCACACCAAACGGTGTGGCCGGTAGACGCGGTCCATGTCGACTTCGTCGACCTGGAGCCGATGCCCAGGGCAGCATACGAGTCCCAGTTGGACACGCGCATACGTGCGTCGAGCCGGATCCCCTTCGATCTCGGCTCTGGCCCGATGTTGCGAACGACGCTCTTCCGGCTGAGCGGAACGGAGCACGTGCTGGCGCTGTGCGCGCACGCCATCGTCGTCGATGAGCCTTCAAAGGAGATCATCGCCGCAGAGCTGAGCGCACTCTACGCGGCAGCCCTGGCGAAGGAACCGGCGCGGACGGCCGAGCTTCCGATGCGGTATGCCGACTATGTTCGCCGGCAACGCGAACGCCTCACCGAAGACGACCTCGCCGCACAACTGGACTATTGGCTCGCACAGCTCGCCGACCTCCCCGTCCTGAACCTGCCGATGGATCGCGCTCGGTCAGGCGGATCCCGCAAGGCCGGTACTCCGCACCAATTCCGAATTCCGGCCGCGGTCGTCAACGGAATGGCCGAGTTGGCCGGCGTCAGTGGGGGTACGCTGTTCGCGGGGCTGTTCACGGTATGTCAGGTGATCTTCTCCCGCTACTGTCGGCAACGTGACGTCGCTCTGGGAACGGTGGCGGCCGGTCGCGACTTGCCAGGGCTCGAGGGCGTGATCGGCCAATTCACGAATTTCCTCCTCCTGCGCGCCACCGTCCAGCCGGGCATGCCGTTCGCGCAGCTCCTCGCTCAGAACGTCACGACGATCCGAGACGCACTGGCGCACGGCGATGTGCCGTTCCAGCGTGTGGTGAACGCCTTGGAAGCGTCCCGGGACGACGACCGCCCTCCCGTGCAGGTGATGGTGACCCTTCGGAAGACGCCCCGCCCAGGCACCGAGCCGGGTGGCATGAGCGTGCGCGAAGTACGGACACCGAGCGCATCTCAGTCGTACGACATCGCCATAGACTTCTGCCAGACCGAAACCGGAGAATTGGCGGGTTCGCTGCGCTACGACGCAACACTGTTCGACTCGGCCACCGTACGGCGACTCGCTCGACACGTGTCGGTGTTGCTGGACGCCGCCGTGCGGGATCCCTCCCTGCCGGTGGGTGATCTCCCCTTGATCGACGAGGAAGAGCACCACGTCGTGCTCGCCGACTGGGCGGTCAACAAGGTGGAGCTGCCCGCGTGGCGGGGCGTTCACGAGTTGGTCGGCGAGCAGGCACATCTGCGGCCGACCGCGGTCGCCGTCGTGGACGGCAGCGACACGGTGACCTACGCGCAACTGGACGCCCGAGCGAACCGGCTGGCCAATCTGCTGGTTTCGGCCGGAGTTCGCCCGGGATCGGTGATCGCGGTGTGCCTGCCGCGCGGCATCGCACTGATCACCGCGTTGCTAGCCACTCTTCGCGCCGGCTGCGCCTATCTCCCGCTGGACCACGAATATCCGGCCGAGCGGCTGAGTTTCATGCTCGCCGACGCGGAGCCGACGATATGCCTGACCGAAAGGCGGCTGATCGCGAACCTACCGGACACCGCCGTCCGATATCTCCTGCTGGACGAGCAACGGCAGGCCCTGTCCACGCAACCGGCCGAGCCACCCGGCGTACCCGTCGCTCCGCGCGACGCGGCATACGTGATCTACACCTCGGGTTCGACCGGCCTGCCAAAGGGAGTCGTCGTCGAGCACCGGTCGATAGTCCGGCTGGTCAGCAACGCCGACTTCATCCCGTTGCGCACGGACGACATCGTGGGTCAGGGGGCCGCGGCGACCTTCGACGCGGTGACCTTCGAGATCTGGGCGCCCCTGGTCGTCGGAGCCCGGATAGTGGTCCTCGCCAAGGACACGATCCTCGATCCGGTCACGCTTATCAGGACGCTGGTTCAGCGTCAGGTCACCACATTGATCCTCACGACCGCGGTGTTCAACCAGGTGGTGGCCGCGGACCCCGGTGCCTTTCACACACTGCGCCAGTTGCTCTTCGGCGGCGAGACCGTCAACCCACACCGCGTGTCGCAGTTACTCGCGAGCCGGCCGCCTCAGCGGCTGCTGCACGGCTACGGGCCCACCGAGACGACCACGCTCGCCACCTGGCATCTGATCGACGAGGCCGATGATCACACCACGGTGCCCATCGGCCGCCCCATCGCGAACACGACGGCTTATGTGCTCGACCAGCGGCTCCATCCGGTACCGATCGGCGTAGTCGGCGAGCTGTTCATCGGTGGACCCGGTGTGGCCCGCGGCTACCTCAGCCGGCCCGGCCTCACAGCGGAAAGGTTTCTGCCGGACCCTTTCGGCGACACGCCGGGCGACCGGATGTACCGGACCGGGGACCTCGTGCGATGGTCTCCGGAGGGCACGCTCAAATTCGTCGGCAGGGCCGACCGCCAGGTCAAGATCCGCGGATACCGGATCGAGCCGGGCGAGATCGAGCTCGTGCTGCAACAACATCCGGACGTCGAGGACGCGGCCGTCGTGTGCCGCGACGATGACGAGCACAAACGCCTCGTCGCCTACGTTCGCCATGTACCCGGACGGGCGCCCGAGCCCGCGCGGTTGCGGGATTTCGCCAGCGAAAGGTTGCCGGAGTTCATGGTGCCGGCCATCATCATGTCGCTCACCGACTTCCCGCTCAGCCCGAGCGGCAAGGTCGACCGTGCGGCGCTGCCGCCTCCGGATC
Source organism: Amycolatopsis sp. NPDC059027 (assembly GCF_042739735.1). Classification (NCBI taxonomy): domain Bacteria; kingdom Bacillati; phylum Actinomycetota; class Actinomycetes; order Pseudonocardiales; family Pseudonocardiaceae; genus Amycolatopsis; species Amycolatopsis sp. NPDC059027. Next base: position 109,615 of record NZ_JBHYIK010000011.1, read on the forward strand.
ACCGGGCCGACACCCCTGTCGAGGATCGGGGCGGCTATGTTCCGCCCCGGACGGACCACGAGCGCGTACTCGCGGAGATCTGGTCCGAAGTACTCCATATCGAAAACATCGGTGTCACCGACAACTTCTACGAGCTGGGCGGCGATTCGGTCCTCGGCATAAAGATCGTCGCCAAGGCGAAGAAGGCCGGGATATCGATCTCCGCCAAGAACTTGTTCAGGCAACAGACGATCGCCGAGCTGGCCGGCGGCGCGGCGGTGAACGAACAACAGGTCGCCATCACCGACGCGGTGATCGGTGAGACAGACCGGATCTGAATTGCGAGGGGTCGTGCACACACGAAAACGGCACCACAACGACCGGCTGGTCGTCGAGAGTCCGTATCTCTGGCGAGCTCGCCGGGACGAGGCCCAGCACCGGCTGATTTGTTTTCCGCACGCGGGTGGAGGTGCGAACGCGTACGCGAGTTGGGCACGGCGGTTGCCTCGGGAGATCGAGTTGGCCGCCGTGCAGTTGCCCGGCCGTCAGAATCGGATCGCCGAAGACCCGGTCACTGCTGTGGACCCGCTGGTGCGGACGCTGATCGATGCTCTGCGGTCGGTGCTGAACGGGTCGTTTTCCTTTTTCGGCCACTCGAGCGGCTCGTTGCTGGCGTTCGAGGTGGCCAGGGAACTGCAGGCGCAGGGCGGGCCGTGTCCGGCACGCTTGTTCGTGTCAGCACAGTCCTCACCGGACGTGATCTGGGGCGGACCGAAACTGCATGATCTTCCGGAGGCGGAATTCCGCACGGCCATCCTGAGCTTGGGCGGCTTCGACACCGAACTGATCGAGGACGACGAGGCGGTCGCCGAACTGCTACCCCCTGTTCTCGCCGACTTCCGCCTCTGGGAGAGCCATCGCATCACACGCGCTCCCCTGTTGGAGATACCTATTGTCGCGCTGGTCGGACAGTCGGACTGGCGGGCACCGTTGGCCACCATGGAGGGATGGCAGGCTTACACGACCGCGTCATTCGCGACACGCGTCTACCCAGGTGGGCATTTCTACCTGATCGACGAAGGCAACGATGTGCCCGGATTCATCGAACAGACTTTGCTGGGAATCAGGTCACAGAGCTGACGGTCCTCGACCGAGGGGCGCCTACGCGACCCCAACCCGCTGAACGCAACCACAGCCTGGGGGTCCGGGCCTTGCCCCGAACGGGGTGTGCAGGTTGCACCCCCACCAGACACGCGAAACGCAAATGGCGAGCGCTCTCCGCGAGCACTCGCCAGCTATGCGTGGACCCTGGGGGACGCTACTACAACACAACGACGCAGGTCAGGAAGCTCGAAGCCCTCATCCGGAAGCTGCCAGAGCCCCGCAAGCCTGCGCGAAGTTCACCCAAATGGCGTAAGTCACGGCGAGCCAGGCAGCTGAGCGATCAACAGGTCGACGAGCTGGTCAAGGGCTACCAGGGCGGTGAGACAGTCTACGACCTCGCCGAACGATTCAAGATCAATCGGAAGACGGTCGGCAGGCTCCTCTACCGCGCCGGCGTGCAGATCCGCGGGCGGTTGACGACGGAGCAGATCGACGAGGCAGTACAGCTGTACGCGGCTGGCTGGTCACTCGCACGAATCGGCCAGAGGTTCGACACGACGGCGGACACGGCGCGGGCGAGACTACTCGAGCGTGGGGTGCGAATGCGAGATACGCGGGGACGGGAGCGCTAGCGGAGTCGCCGTACGTGCACAGAGTTGCACGCTCCGCGTACGGGTCCCCCGGGGGCGAGGCGTTAAGCACCTCGCCCCCGGGGCTACCGGCTAGTTGTTCTTGTGCTTCGTCTTGTCGACTTCGATGTATCCCTGTCCGGACTTGGGTGTCGGCGGCAAGGGCTTGCCCTTGACCGCGGTCACCTCGACCTTGCTACCCGGAACCTTGTACTGGCCCGAAGAGGGCGCGGGCGTCCCCGGAGGGATCGTCTTCTTGGACATGACTGCGACTTTCTGTCGGTGCGAGCTTGAACACCAAGTGGCGGCGCAGCCTTGTTGCCTACTGCCACTGCCTTGTACCGTCGCAGAGCACGCCAATGCACTGGACCCCGGCCGAGGTGTTGACCCCGGTCGGGGTCTTTCTACTCGCTGACTAGGAGTGTACCCGGCAACTCCGACAGTCCTGGCATTCACGACACAACATGTTGTCCACCGTGTCGCAGTGACCCCCACAAGTAGTGTTTCGGTCACCGAGAGCGAACAGGTGTGCGAAGGTGCGGCTCCGGAACCCGTCGACCAGGCACCTACTGCCGGTAGTGCGCCCAGACGATCGATACGGCGACGAAGATGGCGCTCAGCACCGTGAAGAGCAGTGCGAGCCACTCCGAGGTGGTCACTGCCAAGCGCGCTCGGATGTTCGCGACGTCCCCGTACGACGTCGACTGCACGGCTTCGCGGGTGCGCCGGCGGAAGCTGATGTACATCAGGGTGGCAGCGACCAGCGAGAACCCGACCGCCGCCAGGCGCAGCACTTCTGAGATCGACATGGGGTTGCACCTTCCTCTTGGGTCACTTGTCGCCCATTGAGGAAGTGCAGAAGCGGGGGCGGACAGGACAGGCAGTCGTAGCGCCTGGACGATAAACGCTGCAGCGAGATGCTCGCTCTCCATGGCCAACCGTGGTGAGCTGCCCCAGCGACAGCCCACCACGGCCTGAACAGGTACCGCTGGTATGAGCTGGCTATAAGTCAGCTCGCGCAGGTCGGTCCTGCCGTACTTGTCCGTCGACCACGAACGGCGCTTCGTTGCTCTTCTCGACCCGAGGCTTCAGCACCGCATCGATTTCACTGCGTAGCTCATCTAGGACCACAACGAGGCGTTCAGGGCTCGGCAGGTCGTGCATCGTCTTACCGACGGCATACACCAGCTGCGCCGCCTTATTTAGATCCAACTCAGCCTTCACCGTCGCTTCAAAGGGAGACTTCGCTTCCCGTAGCGCTCGCAACTCGTTCTCGAGTTCCCGTTGCCTCTTCGCGAGCTCGACGTGCACCAAGCGCGCCCTATGTCGGACCTGCCGATCAGCACGTGACTCGGCCATCTCGCGGTCGATCACCGCATAGACGTCGGGATCCGACAGGAAAGATCGCACCTTCGCAGCCCTCTGGTCCACTGAGAGACGCTGATCTGCCTTCGAATCGATCGGTAGTTTACCGGCACGCTCCGCGGCCTGCCTGACGGTCAGACCATCTCGAAGCAAATCCGTGCGGTCGCGCAGGTCCCGGTGAACCGTCCACGATGCAGCAACCCGACGATCTGGTGGAACCTTCGAAGCGACTTCTCGATAGATCCGAAACTGTGCTGCGTCAAGACCAAGGGCTTCGGCGAGAGGCTCGACGAACTTAGCAGGAATCGTGAGTAAAAAATCACCGAGTGCAAACTTTGGGTCTTCACTTCCCCTGCGTACCTGCTCACTCCGCCTAAGAGGTGGCAGCGCAGCAAGTCGAGTACCTTCCGTGACCCACTCCTGCCAGTCCGAGGGTAGGGGCTGATTCACGTCAAGCCACCCCGTCGCTTGTCTCCGCTGCAGTGAGCGCAGTGGCCTGCTTGACGTCCGCATGGGGCACTGCTGCCACAGCTTGTTTCATCGCCGCGCTAGCTTGGCGGGCTACCGGCGTCACCAGCTCAGGCCGGCGCTCGCCTACCAAACCAAGCTGAGCTTCCAGTCTACGGGCCGCCCGAATGAACGCTGCCCCTGCCGGACCCGTGTAGTGCGTGATAATCAAGTCACGATCCGTAGTCAAGAACCGCCCCGGCTCTGTCGTAGGCTGACGCTTACCACTTTCTTCGTTCAGCTTTGTCCGCGGGACGTGTGCCTCACACAGGACATATCCGCCGTCGCCCACGTTCTTCTGCACGAATCCGGTCGGACCAGTATTGGTCAAGGTCCACAACCGCTTCATCAAGTCCGCTTGGACCACGCGAGCTTCCGACTGCTCAGCGACCTCTCGAACGCCAGGGCCTTCCGGGAAGAGTTCAGCATACAGCTCAAACTTGGTGACAGCTTTCTTGGCCATGTCCCGCTTTACGGCGGCGATGTGGTTCGCCTGCATCACCTCAAGCACTGCCGCTGGCAGCAACTTAACATTGGCTCGCGGAGGGTCTTCATCCTCGAACACGAACCCGGCGTCAATGAGCGCCTGGGAGAAGAGCCGCTCGACAAGTTCTTGATCAACCTCGTAAAACTCACCAGTGGCCGGGTTGTAGTCCATCAAGGCTGGCTGAGATCCGTGTTTAGCCATACTTCACCTTCACTACGCTCTGCTCAGTTCGTCCGCGCCTTGCAGACCTGGCGAGAGCCAGGTCACAGCTTGGCCCGCGACCCGACCGACGTCAAGCCAGCAAGACGCCGGGCTCAAACACACCTAGTTATCGAATTGCTACACAGAGTCCCGGCCGGTGGTCGCGGTGATGCAGGCTGCAACGCCTAGGATCCCTCTGGGTAACGTAGGCGCGCCTACTCGGGATTCGAACGTTCGTACGACAGGATGGCAGTGTGAGCACCTCTGAGCCAACGTTCGACAGCCCTGCGCTGCGTAAGGCACGGGGAGCCTTCTTCACGCCGGCAGCTCTCTGCGACTACATCGTCGACTGGGCCGTGCGCTCTTACGATGATCGCGTACTCGAGCCAGCATGCGGCGAAGCCGCGTTCTTACTCTCCGCCGGCCGTCGTCTCGCCAAACTCGCAGCCGACCAGGGTACTTCACCCGCGGCACTCCACGGTGTCGAACTCCACGCCGCGAGCGCTCGACACGCTCAGTCACTGGTCGAGGCGCAGGGCAGCGAAGTCGAAGTGGAGACTGGAGACTTCTTTACCTTTGAGCCTCAAGCCCAGTACGACGTCGTCGTTGGCAATCCACCCTACGTCCGCTACCAGGACTTTGCCGGCGAAGCTCGTTTGCGTTCCCGAGCTGCGACACTGCGCGCTGGTGTGCCGCTGACCGGACTAGCCTCTTCGTGGGCCGCCTTCACCGTCCACGCCGCCTTATGCCTGAAGCCTGGCGGTCGCCTTGGCCTCGTCTTGCCCGCCGAGCTGCTTACAGTCAACTATGCCGGGCCGATTCGTCGCTTCCTCATGGAACGCTTCCGGAACGTCCGCCTAGTAATGTTCACCGAACGTGTCTTCCCCGGCGTCATGGAAGAAGTCGTCCTCGTCCTAGCAGACGGCTTCGACCGCGGGCCAAGCAAGCACTGCGACATCTACCAGGCGCGCAACACTTCCGATCTGAACCAAGCCGTCAGCCAGCATTGGACACCAACCGATCTCGAAGCGAAGTGGTCTCCGTCTCTCCTCAGCGCTGAGGCTGTCGAGGCCTACGAGACACTGTTCGCAGGTCCAGATTTCTGCACCCTCCAGACTTGGGGCGAGACAACCCTTGGCATGGTTACCGGCAACAACAAGTACTTCATGATGTCACCGCAGCGGGCGTGGGAACTCGGCCTCACCGAAAGCGAGCTGCTTCCCATGTCACCCCCCGGCTCTCGTCACCTTCGCGGCTTAGAGTTCAGCAAAACCGCTTGGAATGACCTCGGCCGCGAGGGAATGGCCACTTACCTGTTACGACCAAAAGGTGACCCTTCTTCCGCCGCGTCGGACTATTTCACCGAAGGTGAAAAAGCCAAGGTTAACCAAGCATACAAATGCCGCGTTCGTAAGCCTTGGTGGCGCGTGCCACTTGTCGCAAAGGCTGACCTCTTTCTCACCTATATGAACGCCGACACGGCTCGCCTCTGCACGAACAGCGCAGGTGTGAATAATCTGAATTCTGTGCACGGTGTATACTTGAACAACGGCTACAAAATCCTGGGAAAAAAACTCCTGCCTATTGCCGCCCTTAACTCAATGACCCTCCTTGGCGCCGAGACTGTCGGACGCGCATATGGCGGCGGTATGCTGAAGGTGGAACCCAAGGAGGCCGACATGCTTCCGGTTCCGTCCAAGACACTCATCGAATCGGCCCAGCAAAAGCTGGAGACCACCCGCCCACAGATCGACCGCTTCCTGCGGAACGGCAAGCTCTTAGAAGCAGTTCAGGCCATCGACGACATACTTCTCATCGACTACGGAAAACTACGACGACCACTGGCGAAGGCGCTCCGCGAAGCACACATCGCACTACGTGAGCGGCGAGCATCTAGGGGGGCTAAAGCGCGTGACACGGATTGACGACTTGGTAACACAAGCACTCAAGACAGTCGGGCAGAAGCCGCCCGATAATGCGGATCGGGAGACTAAGAAGGCGTACTCTGAGCGCATGTCACATGCGCTTGCGGCTGCCTTCGGTCAAGAACTTCGCGATCGTGGCATGGACGGCGCACGCCCCGGCGGCGACGGCCTTGTAGGCGTTTCTGGAGCTGGCCGAAGGATCGCCGGAAGCCTACTGTCGAAGAAGATCGACGTCACCTGGACAACCGAGGAATCAGGTCTTCTCCTCGGCATCTCCCTTAAGACCATCAACTTCCGCGACGGAAACTCCGGAAACTACCAGAAGAACCTGACTAACCGCCGAGGCGACCTCGCAGTCGAGGCAATGACCCTTCACGGCAGGTTTCCATACGCAGTTCTCGCAGGCTTGCTGATCCTCGACAAAGGCGCTACGACCGACAATACAGCCAAGCGCAATAGCACGTTCACTAATGCTTTCCCGAAGGTTCGATCACTTACAGACAGGGGCAAACCGTCTGGCCAGGAAGAGCAGTTCGAACGGTGCTACATCATGGTCGTGGACGCGAATCCCTTTCAGCCTAGCCTTGAGTGCTACCACGCCAAGGACCCGGTGAACGCAGTGCCTCTAGAAGCAGTGTTCGATGACCTCGTAGCTCTTGTCCTTGAAAGAAATTTTGAGTTCTATGAGCCGAGCGGTTCTGGCGAACTCCGAGAAACCGGGACTAAAGAAAGTTAAGCGATGACAAAAACCCAACTCGCTGACATCTTTAGTCTCCTTGAACCAATTATTCAGGTCTACCCTGACAGTAATCCATGGCGCACCCGAGAAGGTGGTGCTTCTACATACGAAGCAAACTTCGAGCTCCTCGAAGATATGCTAAATATCCCTGTAACCGAAGGAACAGGCACGCAGTCCGGGCGACTAGCCAAGACTATCGACGCATGGGTCGCCAACGAACTGAGGCGGTCGGGTTTCAGGCACGACGAGGTTTGGCCACGACTCACCGCTCCCCGTGTGGTACCACGCGAGGTTTCGCTGTTTATCGACATGCTTCCGCGACGCATGCAGCCAGATGCACGAATGCAACTCCTTAAGAATGCAACCGTAGCGCCATCAGACGCTCGCATACTCGGAAGAGCATATGTGAAGCAAGTTGATGTCCTTATTGCGCAATGGGCCCGCGGCCCAGAGCTTCTTGTCTCCACTAAGAGCATGGGTTCGTCCTTCGGGAAAAACCTTGCTAACCGTTTCGAAGAAGCCTATGGAGATGCCAAGAACCTACGAGGCCGATATCCTCTAGCATCGATGGGTTTTCTCTTCTTGCTTCGTTCGACTGTACTACAAGAAAAGAGCGCCTTCGAAAGAGCCATCGATATGATGCGGAAGCTGAAGGCTGAAAGTGACGTCTACGACACCACCTGCTTACTGCTAGCCGAGTGGAATGATAGCGAGCCGGCAAATGTTCGCATATTAGACAATGCCGTCCCGGATGATTTGAACGCAAACGCGTTCATGGCCACGCTAGTAAAGGCAGTCCTAGACCGCACTCCCGTGGACATGCACGTTGAGGTTCGTCAACGTCGCGAACACCGGATACTACCTGTCACAGAGGCTAGCCAGACCGAATCTGCACCGGATCACTAGACCGGCGATGCCTCTGGCAACGAGGCTCAGATGATAAATCAACGCCGACACACTACAAGAACCATTGCTTGGTTTCGCAATTTATTTAAACGGGGGTTTGCGAGAACTCGCCTCCCTTAAGAGTATATACGGCGAACTGGTTACCGTTGATCACGCATCGCTCACTCGTCGGCGCGCTGGCGGGAGCCTTTGCGCTTAGGGCCCTCCGTTGCAGGCCACAGTTCCCAGCTGCCGCGAGCGCCCTGACGGACCTGTGCGGTCGGATACTTGGCTTGGAGCTCTTGCAGCTTGGCCATCACTTCATCGATAGGACCAGGTGGGATAGTCGCCAGCGGCTGAGGCTTGGGTTTCGCCAGCTTCTTCTCGACGGGGCCAGGAGCGAAAATCGCACGGAGCCTCGGCGGAAGCATGGCGCGCCACTGTTCACCGGTGAAGTCAGGCAACGCGTACGTGCCGCCCCACACGTGGCCAATTCGGTAGGCCGTACAAGCTGGGCACCGTTCCCACCAACCCGGCATGAGCTGGGCCAGTCTCTCGGCCGTCGACCCCCGAGCCGGCCGTGAGCGGAAGAGCCGCAAAGACAAGTCGTACTCGTGCCACTCAGCGGGGGCCTGGCACTCAGAGCACATTCTGGCCGCATCCGGCACCGGCATGGCGAGCAGCGCGTTGAAACGCCGACGGTTCTTCGTCGCCAACTCGCGCAGCACCGGGTGTCGCCAGTAGCGCATGTGCTGCTCCAGGTGCTTTTCCCGCCGCTCAGCAGGGAGGCAGCCGTCACTGTCGAGAACATCGTCCGGATCGCCGATTTGCTCACGAAGCCTGCCAGCCTCAGTCTGACTCTCACCCAGCCGACGTTCGGCGTCTTCCCGCTGTGCCTTGTTGGCCGGCGCTTCAAGCACATGCCGGAAGAACCCAGCGTCCGCTTCCTTCCTTAGTAGCTGCAGACGCAGGCCCTCCCGCTCCTTGTCGTACAACTCTGCGACCAGAGCCTCCCGGCGTTCTCTATCCTCCTTTGTCTTCTTGTCGATATCTTCGTGCAAGCGCTGCTCAAACGCCTCAAGTTCTTCCTCCGTATGTTCACGCTGAGATGCACCGTTGTCCCACTGGCTAAGGATCCGCCACACGCGATCATGTTCTCGTTGGTAGTGGTCCTCCTCCCACCAGTTCCATAACAGCTCGACGTCAGTGTTCATACGGGTGAAGACCGACAACGCTTCAAGCAACTCAGCCCCACTCGACGTGCCGCTGGGCTTCCGCGTCCACGTGACGCCGTTCGACGCAGTGACCTGTGTTGGAGCCTTACTCCCAACCACGATGGGTTTGCCCTTCTCTCCTCGAGTCTGGTCGCCAGACGATATCGGCTGGCTGGTCGCTGTTCTTCTGTGGCGAACCTGGCCCTAGGCGGTGCACCTTCACCTCGCGAACTCGCCGCAGCTACCAAGTCGCAACGCTTCGCTGACCTACCCGCGCCACGCGGTCTGAGCTTGCATCGACGTCGCCCTGGGTACGCGGAGGTGTCTCTACATCGCTACGGTGAGCAGCGCAGTTACAACAGCACCGGCCTGCAGATCGTCCATCACCGTCCACCCATGCGTGTCACTCCGCCGCATCAGTGATCCTTGACTACGCTGACTCTGTCACCCGATAGAAACCTCCATCATCTCCCTGACCTGCGGAAAGGCCTCTCTTCCATGGCCCAGAAAGTCCTCATCGAGGTCCTCGACGACATCGACGGCAGTGAAGCCCACCAGACAGTGCCCTTCGCCCTGGACGGTGTGTCCTACGAGATCGACCTGTCCGACGACAACGCCGAGGCGCTACGTGCTGAGCTGGACCGCTTCGTCGCCTCCGGTCGCCGAGTCGGCGGCCGGAAGATCCGGGTGGCGCTGGGCCAGGCGACGACGCGCCACTGCGGGCAGTGCCAGCCCCACCCGCCCAAATGACCGAGAGCACACCCAGCAGGTCCGTGCCTGGGCTATTAAGAACGGCTACGACATCTCAGACCGCGGCCGTATCCCCAACGACGTCTACGCCGCTTACGAAGCAGGCGAACCGGCTCCTGCCACCGAGCCGGAGCCAGCTCCGGAACCCAAAGCTGCGGCCAAGCCGACGAGGAAGCGTGCCCCTCGGAAGAAGAAGGCGAACGCCAGCTAGCTACTCACTCATCGTGCACTGGCGAGTCCAGTGGTAGCAGCTTGAGTCGGTTGAAATCCAGGATCACCGTGGGATCGTTCTTTAGCTGGGCGGTCGCGCCGCGGAGCTTCGAGTCGAGTACGCCGTGAAGGCGCGCCACCTGGTCAACGGTCCATCGGACAGCCTGTTCCCGCTGGGCTTCGTCGGCGTCCTCGAGCACGAACCCGGGGTTGTAGACCGAGATGCGACTCGCTCTCTTGTCTTCAAGTCGCTCCCAGACAAGCTCGAAACCGAGTTCTCGGTGGATGGCTTCGTGCTGCTGGTAGAAGAAGTCGAACAGGTGCTTGGTGGCCTGCTTCCCAGCTGACTCCTGCATGTCGAGGTACAGCTCGATGCGGTAACCCTGCTTGCTGAAGGTCAGGGCGTAGTAGCCAAACGGTCCGCTAGCGAACGAGCACCAGTTCGCCGGCTGGATCCGCGGGGCACGGATCGCTGGGTACTCCTGTGTCAACAGATCGAACGCTTCCTCGAAGAACGCCATCCGCAGCTGGTTCCTCGACGAGGCCACAGCCTTCGAGGTCTCCTTGGCCGCTTTGCTCCAGTTATTCGGCTCGAGGACTACGTCCAGGACTGGGGCCTTCGCCGAGTCTCCGATGCGCACCACACTTAGCTCGATGCCGAAGACACGGACATCGGAGTCGGTACGCTCGTTGAGCCAGGTCAGCGCGCTGCGATGTTCGTCGCGGAGCCTCGTCGTGATCCAGATGACCGTCGACGCCTCTAAGCCGCTGGCATAGACGAGCAGCTGACCGAGGTGCATGTGGTCACTAGGCTCGAGCTGGTTCTCGATGATCACGGGCCGGCCGTCGGGGTCGGCGGCCTGGATGTCGAGCCGGAACTCGCCGACGTGGACTTCCTGGTCGACGACGGTCAGCGGTAAACCGATCGCGTCGCTGAGTACCTCGATGTTCTCTGCCAGCCACGGTGTGAAGTCGACAGCCTCGTGTCGCCAGACGTCGCGAAGGTTGGCGAGCCGTTCCAGCCGGCCGAGGCCGAGCGCGTCGATGCCCATTCGCCAGAGCTAGCACGGTCACCCCACCAAGGACCAGGGGTCGCCAAGAGTTCCCAAGATATCAAGCGAACAGGTGGGCCTGCCGCGATCAGAGGTTCCGAGCCCACCTAGCGATTGCTACTGACCGCGCACTACTCACTTGTCGTCGCGACCGACGGTGGTGCTCGCCGCTCATGTCCCGCCACGAGGAGAAAACCCCACTGCTACCCCTGCGGCGATAGCGTCGCGGGGTAGCATCTTTTACTTCTTGGGACTCTTCGACTTCATGCGGATGGCCAGAAAGGTTAGGAGGCACCCCAGTGCGAGCACGGCAATGCTGGAAGCTATGCCTAATTTAATATAGGCTTCGCCGCATGGCCAAACCGACCCTCCTGAAAATAGCGGCGGGTACTCCTCGGGACGACACACTAAACGACCAAACCATGCTGATGCGTACCAAAGTAAGAATGAACTTATACAGATAAGCAGCACGCCTGCAACTAAGGGATATTTGTATGACAACTTGGGCATATATTCCAATTATGGCAGGTGTCGTGCGTGATGACAAGTTGCCTGCTGCAGTTTAGGGTTCCACAGCTGGGCCGTTGCTATATTCGGTACTCGATCTTCTTGACAAATCGATCCAGTTCATGCATAAATAAAGATGCATGTCAAACCTCAATCCCGTCAAACTACACACCATCATCGGCACCTCGACCGCGTGGACCGACGAGCTTTGGGAAGAAGCACTCGACTATCTGCTAGCAAACACAGCCACACCAGACGCGATTCTCATGTCCATAGCCCTGTCGGTCGGCGCACCGCCTGACTATCCCCACAAGATCGACTACTTGCGGGAGTTTCGCAAGTTTCCGCCAACACTTCTCCTTGGTGCATTCGACCTGATGCGGTTTATAAAACACGAGCGTGCCAAGCGTGAAGCAGAAGCCGAGAAGCGCACGGCTGGGTTGAGGCTGTTCGGTGACGCGTTCAGTGATTCGTGACGAACGGTCCGGCGCACAAGTTGGCAGTTCCTCTCAGTCCGCAACAATAAATCTCGCCCGCTCGTACAGCTCATCGAACGTGATGATCTCGACATCGGTAATCCCGCGCCGGTAGAACTCGAACGAAGAAAACCGCTCAGCGTTGACACCCATCTTGTGCTCGAACTGGCTCATATTGCCGATCACCACTACCTGCTTCGGGCGTACTGTTGAGAATTCAATGTCCGTCGGGGTGCCGTCCTTCTCGGTGTGCTTTCGGATGTAATCAGAAAGATCGCGAACTGCCTTGTCAGTCGTCTTTTGTACCTGCGATACAGCGCCGGTCAATTCCCTGGATACCTGGTAAACGTCCGGCTCGCGGTATGCTCTAGCTTCCAAGAGTGGTGTTGCATGCGTCTTGATCTCACAGAACAGCAAGCTGCTCACAAAGCTGCGGGAACGCAAAACGGCATCACTTCGTTTGGCGCCGCCGATAAAGAGGCCTCCACCCGTGGTGTAGCGCTCAAGTTTTCCGTCATCGAACGCCTGGCAGGAGATGAGGTTAAGCCCGTACCCAAAGATCCACGGGTTTTGCTCGAAGAAATGTTGCCAGGGGGCTTCTTTACCCTTTAGGTCGAGCTTGGCGCGCTCCGACTCAAAGAAGTCTTCATCGGCGAGAAGTCGTGCGAAGTAGTCCAGCTGCGCTTTCCGGTTCGTGATGAGATGGATGTCAGCCTGGGTAAGCGAGCTACCAAGAACCGTCCGCACGGCTTCGAGCGCGGTGGCGCGATCGGCGTCTTGGAGCTGCTCGACCAACTGAGCGCTGTCAGCACTCACCACTCTAAATTGGTTCGGTGGCAGCTCCATGCCCTTGAAGCTCTGCAGGAAGTCGATCAGCGTCCAGAAGTTTTTGTGCGCATCCGACGTGTCAACGCTCGCCTTAACTACCCGCGCCGCGTCGTTGTCCGGAAGTTCGAGTTCCAGCGTCGGTGCATTCGCCTTGGTCTTGTCCTTCTTCCAGAACTTGAGCCTCGGGGAGTAGCCACCCTCCTTCTTGATGAGGGTCACGTCGCAGAGGGTGGCAACCCGTGGACGATCGTCAAGGACGAAGCTCTTGATGACGCGGCCGTACTTCGTGTCGTAGAAGAAATGGAACGTTCCATCCGACCCGGCTCGTACTTCAAGCGTCGAGAAGTCGCCCCCTTCGACGACGAAGTCGGGCGTAGGGAAGTTCAGCCATCCTCGTTGGAAGTTGGGGGCCATGCTTCTCTTGCTCCTCGTGGCGATCGGCTATAGACCATCCGTCGTCCTTGGTTGCTGCGCCGTTACCACGAGGACTGCACCGGCTTGATAACTAAGGGCTGCTGGACCGCCGTCACGCTTGGTGGCGTGGCTTGATCCTGCTCCGCCGATCTCGACCTGATCGACGTGCTCTTCGAGCGCATCGAACCAGGGTTTCAAGCTCCACCAGCGTGTCCTCAGGGCGGAGCGCTTCAAGTTCGGTTTCGGGGCCAGCTACTGCTGTCCCTGAAGATGCGAGGGCACACAGTGCCAGCTCCGCCCGCCCAAATGACAGTGAATACACCCAGCAGGTACGGGCCTGCGCGATTGAGAACGGCTACGACATCTCAGACCGCGGTTCTATCCCCAACGACGTCTACGCCGCTTACGAAGCAGGAGGAGGCCAACTATGCCAGCCGAGCAGCCACCCCAGTGGTCGGTCGCATCAGCCTGCCGAGGCTGGCCAGAGCTGGACGAGGAAGTGTTCGACGCCGCTGTGCATGTCGTCGGGGTCGGTGTGTTCGTCGCGCTCGAGGTGTAGGAGTCGTTCGCGGCCGGTGGCGTGCACGCGGATGTGGTAGTCGCCGGGGCCGTCGAGGTCGAGTTCGGGTGTGAGGGGGCCTTCGAGCATGGCGGAGATGTAGACCCGGCCGCGGGTGAGCCGCAGCCGGGTCTCGTCGTGTTCCTCCCACGGTTCGCTCGCGGCGGGTTGGTCCGGTTCGGCGGTCCAGGCTTCGAGGGTGACGGTGGTGTAGTGCATGCTGCTCGAGGAGCTGAGCAGGTAGAGCATGTCGGTGACGCCATGGCACAACCGGCGGCTGTCGAAGTCGGGTCGGACGACGGTGTCGAACCCGGTTCCCAGGATGATGATCATCGTGTGGTCGGGGATGACCTCGGCGTGCACGGTGCCGGTCCGGTGTGCCATGGCTGTCATCGTCGGTGGTGGTCTTCCCGCGTTAGCGGTCGAGGATCTGGACGTAGAAGAAGTCGAGATCGTAGTAGAGGATGCGGTCTTCCCGGTAGTACGCCTGCAGCGCGAGGCCGGCGTCACGGTTGTTGTCGGTGCTGACCGCCTTCACGGAGAAGTCGTAGTACGGGTGCGCCGCCCCTTGCACGGTGGTGGCGAAGGGGAACTCGTCGCATTGCTGTCCGGCCTGGGGTTTGTCGGGCCAAGCCGGGTTGGTGCAGGCGCGGTCTTTTTCCTTGCCGTTGGCGGTGTGGTCGGGGCTGCCGTAGGGGACGCGTTCGAGGTGGTCGACCCAGTCCTTGTCGAGCACGCCGGTGTACTTGCCGGGGATCTTCTTCGGATGGTTCTCCGGCGGCCAGGTGTTGTCCGGGTGGTCGAAAGCGAACCGGATGTGCTCGGCCACGTCGTGCACGATCGAGTTGCTGCCGTCCGGGTTGTAGCTGCGGTATTGCAGGTGGGGTACGACGTCGTGGAAGACGCACGCCTTGGGACGGCCGGGGATGTAGTCGGCCGAGTCGCACTTGGTCGTGTAGTCGTAGCTGGTGGCGGTGCCGCCGCCGGCGAGATGCGCGACGAAGTGGAAGAAGTGGTAGAGCACCTTGTCCTGTCGCGTGCTGGCGTTCTCGTCGGAGGTGACCTTCCACGAGGTCCAGGTGCCCGCGGTGGAGTCGACGAGCCATTCGGCGATAGTCTTGGTCACCGTGCCGCCCTGGACACCGCAGCCCGGGGTCGGACCGGTGCACACGGTCTCGAGGCCGAAGCGGTAAGCCGGGGTGTACTTGCCGGAGACCACCGCGCGGTTCGGTGTCATGAACAGGACGTTGTCGCGCTGCCCGTCGTCGCGGCCGTAGCCGACGATGGTCATCCCGATGGCCATCACGCTGAACCCGGTCCTCGGGTCGTAGGCGATGTCATAGGCCGTCCACTGGGAACACCAATGGAACCGGTCCTTGATCCACCCATAGCGGCCCGTCGAGGCAGCGTTGGCGCGGCACTCACTGACGAACGCCGCGTCCGGGACCGCCGGTGGGGTGTTCGCCATCGGCTGGGCACCCGCCTCCACCGAACGCGCGGCCTCGGCCGCGTCGACCCCGGCGACCTGTCCGCTCTCCAGCGCACGGCGGCGCATCTGTTCGGGGGTCGGGTTGCTGGGTGCTGTCGGTGTGGCGGGCTGTTGGTCGATCCGCAGATTCTGGCCGTCCCAATGGAAAGCCGAGGTCGGGACGAAGCCCTGCTGGTGCCAGCCGCGTGGTTCCTGCGCCGACGCTGTTCCCTGCACCAACGACGTCACAAGTGCCGCGGTGGCGAGCACCGCCAAGGTTGCTCTTCGCCAGGTAAGCCGTCTGATCACGTTGTTCCTCCCCTGTTGCTCCAGGAATCGAGCAGGAGCGAGCGGATACGAAGACAGCACTCAGCCACGACGGCCCCACGCACCGGTCATGGTGCGGACGTCGGGTGTCTCCGAATGGTGAAGTGAAAGAATCCCCTGCGCCTGCCCGATTCTCCCTATCGAACTCACGCAATTCCGACACTCCCACGCTCGCCATGATCAACACAACCCGGTAGGCGAGAACGTCGACGACTAGCCATTGTGGACAGACGGACTGCTAGCCGCAGCGACTTCGAATTGCGTCGTCACCCTTACGTCGACCGAAGATCCTCGTAGAGGCGACACCTTGAAGCAACAGTTACGGGAGAAGCAGTGGATCACCGTTGACGCGCCGAGCATGAATCGGATCCAGCGGAGATGTCACATAGCCACGGCAAGTCGTGGCCAGGCAACCGAATGCGCGTAGCTCGACGATGCCAGCCGCGGCGGAATGGATTCGCGGCCAACCAGGGTAAACACCTACGGCTTGGGCGGCCAGAAGCCAGCGCGAGCTGACTTCCGGCCGCAGAGCGCTACTTCGTTGTTCCTCCGCCCAGCAGGCCAGCTACAAGATCACCCCGAACCAGTAGCACGGTGGTCACAAGGGCGCAGATGATCACCACGATCGCTCCGATCGTGATCAAGCACCACATGAGGCGCCGATAGAGCTTTTTGCTGGTCAGAACGTGGACGAGTATCCACCATGGGACCTCATCAGGCGAACATCTTGGGCGGCCTTGACCGCCCAAGCTAGTCTTGGACATAGCGACGCTCCTGCTCGTTTAGCCGCGTGCGGTTTCGTCGTGTCGGAGTGCCGTCTGTGTGCAGCAGGCGGCACTCCATCTCTATGAGGCTCAGACTCGTTCCTTACGCACCTCGGTCCTGTCACTGCTCATCATCACTTCACGAGAGGTAGCGGTCAAAACTCACTCTGCTACTGGACATGCGATCAGGCTCCGTAGCAGCTGCGGCGACTGCGCCTCTCTCGTTCTCCATCATCGTGGCAAGGGACCCCGGGTTTAACCCCGGCCACCCATACTTCGTAACTCGGCACTACAGGAGATCAACTTTAGGAGGATTGAATACTTCATGTGTTCAATCCTCCCGGGATTGTCACTCATTTGGGCGCGACGAACCCCGTTTGCCGTAGCGACGCCGATCGCAAGGTGTCAACAGTCCTCCGGAGCGGCCGTTACTCCACCTTCCCGCGACGTACGGAGAGTGATTTTTTTCGTGACACTGGGTCTGACCGTTGATAGCGTGCCGCGACGTCTCGCCACAGACCAGCGGCAGCATGCCGCAGTCCGACCGCCGGGTAAGCGAAGAACTGCTCAGAAGCACGCAGCGCCGCTCCTTGGAGATGTTGCACCTTGGCACGGCGCCTGATGCTTGAGTCAGATTGTCACGCCTTGTACGGTGCCGGGTGTGGTTCGTGACCAGAGGGAGGCTGAGTCACGCCTGGCGCTGGTCGCGCAGCAGGTGTGGGCGGGTGAACGCGGGCCCGCGGACTTCGCCGAGGCGTTCGCTACCGCTGCGGTGTATGCCGAGCGCCGCGAGCAGCCGGGGCTGCTGGTCGCCGACCTCGGTGAGCGGGGTCAGTGGATGCGGGTGTTCTCGACGCCGGAGCGGCTCTACGCGCATGCCGGCGAGTGTCCGTACTTCCTTCACCACCGGTGCTGATCTGCTGGAGCTGGTGCCGCCAGGCGTCGGTGTGATGGTGGATCCCGACGACGAGCACTGGTTCCCGGTGCTGTCGCGGCTGGCGCCGCCCGAGGTGGTCGCGCAGGCCTGGTCACGACTGGCCCGAAGCGGGTAAGGCACCGACTGGGACATTCGATAGAGGGGATGATGAGGGGTGGATGGTCCGGGTTTCCATGTCGAGATCGAGGTGCTGGAGAGCGCGTCGAAGAGCATGGGCCAAGTCGCGGCTGATCAGGACGGGTTCGCGTTGCGCGGGCTTTGCGGTGAGCCGCCGATGTACGGGCACAACGCCGTCGACGCCGCCGCCGCACTGCTGGACGCGGGAGCGAACATCGAGGCCCGCGCCAACCGTGAGCTAACTACGCTCCACATCGCGGTGAACCGCTGGCGCCAGAGTTCGGACGGTGCGCTGATCAAGCTGCTGCTTGAGCGCGGTGCGGACAAGACCAGCACGGACATGCATGGCTGGACGCCGCTGGAGCGGTCGAACGGCCAGTTCGGTTTCCCTGATGACCTGCGGGAGCTGCTCGTTCCATGACTGACCCCCAGCTCGCCGACCACTTCACCCGATTCCTCGGTCCCGGCACTCGCGCCGAACAGCTGGCCCGCGGTGTCGAGCTGTGGCGGCACGAGCGACCGGAATTTGTCTCCTTCACCACCCGGGGCTTGTCTGACCTCGACGTGGCGGCACTCAAGCCACAAGAGCTGGTGTGCTCGGTACAGCAAGGCCAGGACGGCGCCGCGGCGCATCTGGTCAAGACGATGTTCGAGATGATCCTCGAAACTGACCGAGGCCCGGTGGTCACCCAGCTCATCCCCGGGCAAGCGCCGATCCTGGAACGCACCAATATCTACGGCCTGCTCGCGAGCAGTCATCCATACCTGGACGATGCCTTCAACGCTGTCACCGACGATGCCGGCACGATCCTCGTGCAGATTGTCACGCTGCTCCCGCTTACTGCAGCCGAGGTTCAGCGGGGCGAGCAGGCAGGGCTTGATGCACTGATCGACACGCTCGAGGAGAATGATCCACCGTTGCTGGATGTGACACGGCCATAAGAACGCCCGCACAACCGAATTCGACGGGAACACCGCAATAATCGGCGCCACGCGGCAAAGAAGGATGACGTCGAGTCTGACTGACCGACACGACTTGGTGCTTCATAGGTGCGTCATTCAGGACGTCCTTGGCCAAAAAATGCAGATCGAAGTGCCTTCTAGCGCTTTACGCTTGAAGTCGACTAAGCGCTTCAAGGGCATCGCTATATCCAAGTTCTTCTAGTTTTCGCAACTTCAGCTCATCAGTCTCCACTCGACTACAAACCAGTGTCGGGTCTGATGGGCTGATTCTAACAACACGTGCCCCCATAAAGGAATCGAGTTCCATAAGGCTGTCGACGGCTCCCGCGAGCGGGTTCCTAGTCAACATCAGGTTCCGGACTGGAGATGAAATTCCAGGCGCATATCTAATAATCCGCGCTTCCTTACCATCAGCCACTTCAGCCAGCGTCAGCGAGGGAACACTTGAGATCGCAATCACGACATCTGGGTTATGTCGAAACGCTCGCAAGGCGGGCAGTGGATCCGAAATTCCGCCGTCCACGTACTTCCGACCTTCTATAGTGACCTTGATCGGATACAGAACTGGTATCGCCATAGTCGCACGCAGCGCGAGAACCAAGTCTGCATCCTTCTCGCATTTTGCAACATCGAAATACTCGGCACTACCCGTATCAGCATCAGTCACGACTACTTCGAACACAATTCCCTGACCGCTAAGTGTCGCACAAGAGATTGACGTCACCTCCCGCATAATCTCAACAAGGTAGTCGACGTCGACAATCTTGTTCAAGCGGCGCGAATTGATGAAACGAGTGCTTGCCAGTCTCGACAGCAACACATCGGTCACTTCCGCGACAGACGGCGCCCTTTCATCGGATACCTGGTTTGCCAGGACAGCCGCAGCCACACATCCCGCACTCGCAGCATGAATCGTCTTCACCTGATCGCCATACCCAGACTCGACGATCGCCCGCACGGCTCCCACGCAGTAGATCGAGCGCATCGCGCCGCCTTGGAGTGCAATTGAAATCATTAGTCTCTCCTCGTCAACAACTTCCTACACATGCCCATTATACGACACAAAGGCGCTAGCCCTAACGCTCTACGGAGTGAAGTATTTGACCAGTTGCACCACTATCGCCGACAGCGGTCCCACAACCGATAGCGCGCCGGCTACGAGCCATCGTTGCCGTATGGGAGTCGTTGGGATGCGAGACACTAGTTCTAGCTGCTGGTACGCAACCAGCTTTCGAAGAGAGGAAGAAGCACTATTGTCCATAATTCCTTCTTGCAACATTCTACCTATCTCTGCCCGCTGGTCATTACGATCCGTCCGTACTTGTCGGCGAAAATTCAAAGTCACCTGGACGAACACATACAATACGACGCCGGTGAAGGAAATAAGAACGAGCACCGTAAGAGGACTACCGAGCGAAGGTTGCACAAAGAACGACATCGCCCACGCACTGAGCAGTGTACAGACCACACCTGCTTCCATATTCGAGATTATCTGCCGAAGCTTAGACCATCCGTACAAGCCATCGGGGTTAACCATGTTGGCTTTGAACTGGTAGTCTTCCTTACACTTTCGCAAAAAACGAACATAGGTCAGGCCCAAGACAGCCTCAGCGTACACCATGTAGATGCCTAGAGTTCCGATCAATAACCAAACGATCCCCCCAACGCGAAAGGGCCTAAGGCTTGCCCACCAGCCGGCGTATAACCCACCTGGTTGCAAAAAGCTAAAGAGAGAGGACTTCAGGAGAAGATTCACCGCAAGGGTAAAGCCAAACGCCACCAGAAGCGCCAGCCAGGAGTACTTGCCGAACTTGCGAAGCTTTGCATTTACCTCATCGACTGCCGTTGTCAATGCCAGCCGACCATCCTCGCTATACTTGATACATCCAGATGACTTCATTTCCGAGTGAAGCACAGAAGCGTTCCGGTACAGGCTGTAAACCAAACATATTGACATCCCAATAGTGAAACCCAAGGTAAGCGAAGGGTAGTCTCGCAACAAGGGGACTTGACCGCCAGTACCCTTCTTCCTGAATACAAATGCAGCCAAATCTGACCATAGGCCCGGCTGCGAGCCAGGCAATAACAACGAGGAAAGCGACGCCGACCACGAAGTGAATAGAACGAACGCGCCAGCGACGCAAGCCGCGAGGACCACAGGTTTGAAGTGCCATCGATGCAACCTGCCCAGAATTATCGGATCGACTACAAACGGATCAATATCAGGAACCTGCTCCGGAACCCCTTCAGACGCACCATCGTTCGCCGCTACGGACGTTAACTTGGTCAAGCTTACTCCTGGCCAGATCGCTAAATTTACGTATGAACTTTCAAGACCGAGAGAGAACCTTCAGCAGTCTCGCATGTGACTGCAGAGCACCAAACAAGCTTCGATGGGTAGGCAACTCGATACTAATTTCTTGCAAACTAGCTCTTAGTCGACTCGTGGCCCCCGGAAGTTCCAAAAAGCTCAGAGTAGGTGCAATGTGATGGACTACGTGGAAGTTCACGCCACCGCAAAGCCACCACCAAAAACCCTTAGAACACCCTACATCCGTTGTCCGAACAAGTTGCTCACACAGCGGATAGATCTTCGAGAAGTCTTCATCGCCAACTGTCAAGTCCGTGTTGTGTTGAACCTGGGTTATAAGGGACGCCAGAGCGCCAGTAAATAGCATGAACAACACCAAATCGACGAAGGCGCTAGACAAGGACGTCAAGATGAACAACGGGCACCAAACCGCGGCAAAAGTCGCATATTTGTCAACAAGAAACACCCAGCACTTCGGCGCAGAACCGAACTCCCTATACCGTCGATAACGGCGCGTGTACCACACCTCGCTTGGCTTGAGCATGTTCAAGGTGGAAAAGGGCATCAGAAACCACATATGAACATGCTGTGTTCTATGCCAAGTTGACCACCTTTGGGCCGATGACACGCGCGCAAGCAACCCGAACTGGATATCCGGATCAAATTCTGGGTTACCGACATACCGGTGATGCATACGTACGTGCTTATATTGCCACCAAAGCGGACTAATGCCGAGAGGACCCGCGCCAAGACGCGCAATGATCATCACGGATAGCTTCGACCATGGAACATTTCCGTGGACAGCATCGTGGAACCACGAACCTAAGAGCGAAACCGTAGCAATAGAGAACAGCACAACACCAATATGACTACTGAGAGGCGCTCCAAACATCATTACGTACCCGAGCACAAGTGGAATCACGCGGGACGAAAGATCCAATATCAGGCTTCTGGTTCTCGGACGGCATCGACGCCTCAGTTCCGTCGAACGGAAGGATCGCAATCTGTGCTCCAGACGCCGAGATCTCGCGGGCACGCTCGCCGTCACGGCTTCTTTCACGATCGACTCCTTGACATCAGTAGGACTCTTGACACCCAACGACTCCGACCACAACAGTCGCACGACAAGGACAGGCCGTTTCTAACTTCAATGAGTCTGCCCCGAATGAGCTCTTGACGTGACGCAAACGTAACCAACGGGTTCGTGACGTCAATTTTTGTCCGTCCGCTCCCACTGTGCGGCTTGAAGTACCACGCCGAATTTTCGTTGCTACGAGCATGGGGCAGTCCCCGTAGAAGGACCGCAGGTCCACGGGCTCAGGAAAATGAGGCATCGACGTCTTTCCCGCGCTTGAGCGAGCGGATCAGTCTCATTCGACACAAGTATCCCAGTCCTTCTCGCCAAAACCCTGAACCCTGTCAGCTTCCAGCAACGCACGGGTTTCCGCTTCCTACTTGGTAGGAGCCCCGGATGAACCGCTTATCAAACCAAGATGGAGTTCGTATGCACCCAAATCAGGTGTCAGCAGGTCGGTGTTTCAACCGCCGCACAGCCGCACCGACTTCGCTCTTAGCCTCAACCTCGAAGACGCGCAGAACGATGTTCATATGGCTCTTGACAGTCGCCTCTGTGATGCCCATCCGCTTAGCGAGCTGCGCAATCGTAGGGACAACATCGGTGTCGCGCGAGTCTTCGCCGAGGAGTTCGGCCAGTTCGCGCTGGCGACCGGTCAGTTTGGTCAATCGTTCCACTACGAGGTGCTGATAGTGCAGCTCGCGCGCCCACACTTCTGACTGCAGCCGATCGACCGATCTGCGCAAAGCCAGAAGACCAGCAGCCGCGTCGTAGTCGTCGTTACTAGTTTGCACTCTGGAGCGCTCGATGCTCGCACGGTGCGCCTGCAGTGCATCGAGCAACTCGCCGAGAACGTCTTCCACAGTGACTTCGGAGCCATCATCCGGAAGGCCTACGCTAAGTCGAGGGCTGCGCCGTGCCATGCGGGCTTCATACGTTGCCTGCACGCCGAGCACCTCGGCGAGGTGCTCGAGCGCCTTGACCACAACTTGGTCGTATACGTTGGGCGTGTACGACTGGATGGAGATCAGTCCCATAACCTCACGTTCGGACGTCCCATCGAAAATGGGGCTCACCACGGCGTCATGGGAGAGCCTGTCCATGCGCCCGAACATCACGCCGGCGTTGAGCAGCTTGCCGTCGTCGCTGCGGTAGACGTAACTGCGCTTATGCGTCCGTACCCACTGCGCGGTACGTCCCGGTCGGATTGGGAGCGAGCCAGGCAGGTCGAAGAATTCGCCGTCGTACTGGTGATGGAAGTGCACGGTGTCACTACCGACGAACTCGCCAACGTAGAACGCATCAACGGTGGTCAGTTGCTTCATGGCGGTGCGGATGGCGTCGAACTGCTCGAAGCGGGTACCGCGGTGGCGTGCTATTTCGTTGGTCGTTCGCGAGAGCACTGCTTCAACCTTTGACGGAAGCATCGAGGACCACACCTCCAGTGCGCGACTCCGGACAGACGACCGATTCAACCCCACGCGCAGCGGGACCGCTAGATGCACCCTTGCGGGCGACGGCCATCCCGACGATCACTCACAGCAGCAGTACTCGGCAGCGGCTGGCCGTTGTCACCCGGAGCGGTGCCCTCACTGAGTGAACACGAAGTCGAACTCGGTGACAAAGTTGAAGAGATTCAAACCAGGGCGCGCAGTCAGTGATGTTGCACGTACTGAAGGATAAAGGGATGCGCGAGCACACCTCACACGTCCCCGACGTGGCGCTTCCGGCGGAACGAACACCGATCTACGACGATTTGGTCGCGCAATGCTCCGAACCGCCGGCCGCGTTCGCGAAGCAGTACCACGACCCGACCCTCGTCGAGTTGCTCGAGGATGTCGCCTCGCACTGGCTGAAAGCCGGACACGTCTTAAAACAGGCGACCGACCTTGTGCGTGAACGCGCAGCCGGGCAAGTGACGGCTGGTGAGGAACCCATAACGGGGGAAGCTCCCCCAACACAAACCCGATCCAGCGACGCTCACCCTGAGCACAGCGACGAAGGCTCGCCCCTGCTCGCCGACTGCCGCAGCGTGTTCGATGCTCTCGGTGCCGACCGACTGCCATCCGGAGCCTTGGCGCTCGCGCTCCGCGGCATGTTCGGCAACCGCTGGCCCATGATGACCAAAGCCAAGCTCGCTACCCAGCTTCCTGCTGAGGTGCGCCCGGTGCCGTACACCAGCAGCAAACGGCTCTATCTCCGACAGCAGTTCTACGACGACATGGCGACGGTCCCGTCGGCCGCACCAACTTTTCTGCAGTTGCTGGCCGACTACTTCGCTGAACGCGCTGAGGATGCCCTGCCCGCAGGCTGGCTCCACGACCACTGGATGCGGCACTGTGATGCGGCAAAGCACATCAACATGGCCGAGTTCTTAGAACTGCTGCGGATCCATGACGTTCGCCCTGACTGGACGAAGAGCGGTCATTTCGTCCGCGCTAGCGAGTTGAAGAGCTTGTCGCCTAACGATTCATCCTCCGCAGAAGCGGCGAGTTGAGCGTGGCGCCGGCAGCTTCGAGCAGGCCAGCCGTCCTCAGCCCCTGTACCGTCTGTGCCTAACCTTCGACCAGGAAGATCAGGGTAGGAGCCGCGACGTTACAGCCCATCGTGCGTGATGTTGAACGTGCGGATGAAGTCCCGCGACGTCCCTGGGTGCAGGACAATGTCGCCGCCTCCGGTTTCGTAGGTCAAGACTCGTCCGCGACCGGTGAGGTCCAGCGCGGTGATCGGCAGGCTGCGGTGCCGGGCGCCGTCGCTGCCTCGGCGAGCAGTGTAGAGCTGGTGCACCGCATCGCGTGGCACAACCAGGAGGGCCTTGATGTAGTCGGCGTTACTGGTGTCCACGGGTTCCGCCAAGGGGTTAGCCGGTGTGATGTTCGGGTTGTCATAGAACGTCTTCAGCACGCTGACGGTTCGGATAGCCGCGCCCGGCACGGCGGGCAGCGTGTCGAGCAACGTCGTCGCCGGCCACTTCACCTCGATCGGGTCAACGACAACGACGTCGTCGTTGACGACGACCCGCACGGCGTCCTCGCCGCGGACCGCGACGAGCGCAGCACAACCCGTACCGTCCTGGAAGCTGCTCCAGCCGTAGTACTCACGATCGGCATTGCCGACCACCTGCAGAGTCGATCGCCACAAACCATTGAGCCGATTGTGCCGCGCTAGCCCGTGCTCGTTGAGCAGCTCCATGGTGCGCGCGTGGAGCTGCCGATCGAAGTCGTCGGTCGTCACGTACCGGAGATTGGTACCGATCACCGGATGCGGACTTCCGAGGTCGACCATCTCCCAGGCGGCCATGAACGCCACTTTTGGCAGCACCACCGGTCTGTTGATCGCCTCCACCGGCGCTCCCCCTCGTGTGTTTGTCTAGGCCCCGATCGTCGGCGGCACCGGCGGCAAGCCGGTGATCGGATCGACGTCGTCCTTCCGCTCGTCCTCGGTGAAGAGGGGGTTGTCCAACACGAACTTGCGCTCCCGTTCCCGGTCCTCGCCCTTCCCACCTCGCCCACCGCCGCCGGGAGCGAGTCCCGCAGGGCTACTCGTTGCCCGGCCGCCTGCCTTCTCCACAGCTCCGACACCCTCTCGAGCCATCACCCCGCCTGCCATGCCACCGGTCTGTTTCGCCGTGCCAGGCGCCGCTCCGGTTCTCCCGGAGCCGCCGCTGAGCCTGCTCCCGCGACTGGCCTCGCCGGCGCTTCCGATGAGGCCCAGCCCTCCCTCGCCCGCACCGGCCGCACTCGAGACCCCACGACCAAAGCCAGTGGTGGACGATAGGTCGCCTGCAGGAACGCCAGAGGGGGAACCGGAGGGAAGGTAGCCCGCCGCCGCAGTACCGTCTCGCCCCTCAGGTGTGTGGACTGCAGGTCCTTCGCCAGATGCGCTGGCGGCGGGGCGATCGCCGACGAACTGCCCATCGGGACGTGGCGGTCCGTTACGCCCGATGCCCGGAGACGGCGGGCTTGGCTGGGGCGGCACAAAGCTGGTCGTCTGGGGTTGGTGCGGTGGGACGGTCTGATGGGGATCCCGGCTCGTGGGGGGCTTCTGGCTGTCGACAGGCCTGTGCGCCGCAATCGCTCCGCCGTCGTAGGCGCCGAGTTGGCCGTAGTCGATGCTGAGCTGGGAACTGCCCGTTCGGGCTTGCTCGGTGTAGTCCTTGTAGATGGCCAGGTTCTTCTCGACGGTCTTGTTGTAGTTGTTGATCGCTTTCTCCGTGTCGGTGTCCCACGGCGAGATGACGTCGAAGAAGCTCTTGTCCGGCCGGTTCGGCAGTGGGTCCATGTGGGCTTGGGCACTGGTAAACCCGTGTGCGACCGTGCTCAGGCTGGAGCCGTTGCTACGGAAGGTGCCATCCGCTGCTGCGGCAACGTCACGGAACTTCCGGATCCTGGCCCTGGCAGCCTCCGACGCCGGACCCGTCCACGACGCTTCCAGTCCACCGAGAATCTCGGATGTCCGGTTTGTGAAACCCTGTTGTGCCTTGGAGAGTCCAGTGGCGAGGTCAATGCCGCGGAACCAGTCGGCGGCGTTACCGCCCATGACCTGCTTAATGACCTCGGGCGCGGGTACTGCCTGAGTGCCAAGGTTGCCTGCGAACAGGTCATCAGTCCACGCTGCAGCCTTCTCGGCGAGATGGACGAGCGTCTTGCCGCCTTCCTTCACCTTGTCGAGAACAGACTTTCCGAGGTGCATGATTCCATCGAAGAACCCCACGGTCAGACACCCACCTTCCCCCGCAGTGTGGTCACCACGTCGTTGGCTTCGAGGGGAGCGATCGTGCAGGGGTCAACCTTGCCGCGCTTGCTTCGGCCCAAGAACATGGCGGCTTCAACCGTGAGGTTGTCGGCGATGCCAACACTAACCGCGCAGAAGTCCTTGGGATCGCCGCCGCTCGAAGATACGTACGCGACGGCGGGAAACCCCTGTATTGCCGGTAACGGCTTCCAGACGACCGATTGCGGTTTGGTGTTTTCGTAGAGTCCGCTCAGTCCTTTTCCAGTCTCCGTGACGTAGTACACCAGAACCTGCCCACTGGTTTCTACATTCGACCACACACATCTGGCCCCGATGCCAGGCACTGTATCTGGCTTTCCCGGATCGTTCACCCCGATCCCGTCCTTGACCTGCTGCGCGGTGAGCGCGGCACACGGCCCGCCCGTCAAGACCGAGTTCGGTAAAGGAGTAGCCACCTTTGGCGCGCCCGCATAGGGCAACGCCTGCGGAGTCGATGAGGAATTTGCCGCGCCGTCTGGTGGCTTCGAGGACGTTTGCCCTGGCGGGTCAGGCTTGGTGCCGGAACAGCCAGTCAGCACCATAGTGAGTGCTGCGACCAGAACTACGGTTACTGCAGGACCTCTCATCCGGCACGTCCTCCGTCGGTTTGCCCGGCTTTCCTGATATCCCCGTCAGCACGCAGATCAGCTTGATGCGTTTTACCGAGTGCCGTTTCCAGTCTGGTAACCAACTCGGACAGGTAGGCGATTTGAACGCGAACGTGACCAGCCCCGAAGGAGAGCGCCGCAGGTTGTCCTGAATCCTGGCGTGTCAGGTCTCCGTGATACTTCATGCTGGCCGGATCACGGGCCGGCGGCTGGATCTGCGCCAGGGCGTTGGCATCGGCCAAGGCAGGCTGCATCTCCACCAGGAGCTGCTGAGCTTGCTTGAGCATCCTCTCGGCTTCGCCGCGGTCCAGGCTGAAGCCTTTGCCGACGTCGCCTTGCCCTTGCTGGTCTCGGATACGGAGTTGCTCGTTGGCAAGCCAGCCTTGGAACTCAGTGTCCAGCTTGGCCGCAGGCGTGGCTCCGCCATCTGGTCTAGCAGGCTGCGTCATGGCCTTTCGGCCCCCCTCTTACCTCTGCCTAGCGGCGTTCGGTGATCTGCGCGGCCCTGTGGGACTCGAACGCGATGGGCCGACTAGCAGCGCGGTACACCGTACTGCCAACAGCCGCACCGCGATACGGCTATTCGCAATAAACTAGGCAACTCATGATCGAGTAAGTCTGCGTACCGTGACAGCAGGTCACCCAGGCAGGCCAACAAGGCATCGATCGGTACTGCAAGCTGTCAAGTGTCAAGAAACGCAGGGCAACAAGCCACGACGTCGCACCAAGGCTTGGGTGACGCTAAACGAGTGATAACCCACTATCAGGTCACAAAACCAGTCATGACTTCAACTCTTGTTCGGTACCGGTGTAACCATCTTCGTCAACGCCGCGGCGTAGGGCTATCTCCGAGAGTAGGAGGTGCCGGTTGAATGCTCGACATGGATGGCGTGGCATGGCGATCACCTACGGCATCGTGGCAAGCATACAAACTTATCTAGCTGTCTCGGCGGATGTGACATGGGCAGCGATCATCGCAACAGCGTGCGGGTTTGCGTCGATGCTCTGCGGAGTCGCCGCCTGGCGCGCGACGGAAGATGACGGTCCGCTAGACGCGTCGACTGCATTTGATCGCGATGCCAGCACAAACCGAGCGATCACGTAACGACCTGCCGGAGGGCAGCGACGTTCGTGCACCTGCCCACGCCGGCATTGACCATGTTCTTGAACGGAGCCAGAAGATTGACCAGTGTCACGCGCCCAGGCGACACCGAGCAGATCGCAGTGTTCATCGACTTCGAGAACCTCGCCATCGGCGCCGCCAACAGCCTGCCCGACCAGACCAATCCCGTCCCGTACGCAGCGCTCGAGCTGGTGTGCCGCGACTACGGCAACGCCTCCATCCGGCGCGCGTACGCCGACTGGGCGAAGCAGCAGTTCGGCAAGTACCAGAACGACCTCGCCATGAACGGCGTCGACCTCATCCAGATCCAGCGGTTCGGGATCCAGCAGAAGAACGCTGCCGACATCCGGATGGCCGTCGATGCCATGGAAACGTTGATCACGCACCCGGACATCGGGACGTACCTCCTGGTGGCCGGCGATGGTGATTACTCACCGCTCGTGCAACGACTCCGGGAGTTCGGCAAGCACGTCGTCGGCGTCGGGACCGAGGCATCGGCCAGCCCGCGGCTGGTCTCGGTCTGCTCCGAGTACAAGTACTGGGGGACGCTCGTCGCCGCAGCCGACCCCACCATCCGCCCCAACGTGAAAGCCGCCTTCGACATCAAACACGGCGAGAAGCTCTTGCTCCAAGGTATGCAGCAGCGCGTCGGAGGCGACGCCCCGGGTGCGTGGCTCAAGCACAAGATGCTGTCTCTCGACCCAGCGTTCGATGAGCGGAACTACGGCTGCCGCAGCTTCAAGGAGTTCCTGAACCAGATGACCCACGTCGTCACTGTCGAAGCGAGCGACGGGCCGGGTGACCTTCGCGTCCGGCTGGTTGAGACGGTCCCGGCGCAACGAAGCGAGGCAGGTTAGTCAACAGCTTGGCTTGTGCAGCTCGGCCTGCCTCAGGACCACTAGCCTCATGCCGTTCAACAGCCGGGTAGCGATGACTTGCCAACTCAATGGCCAGGCTGTTGCTGTCCTCCCACAGTCCGATACGCGTCGATCGCTGCCGAGATGACGTCCGCGGGCGCGTAATGTGCATTGAAGTCCATCGAGGACGCGACTGTCACGACTTGCCCAAAGCGCGCGGCCAGATCAGCGTGGTGCCGCCAGAACTCGGCCGGGAGCTGTAGCACCGCGACCAGCAGATCGCCGGGGTAGTAGTCCCCCTCCACCAGCGGATTGGTCTCAAGAAGGTTCAGCGCGTACGGCACCAGGGCGTCGACGCTCGTCTGCTGACTCAGGAGAACACGCAAGTCCTCGGCGGTGAGTTGGCCTATCGGCTTACGGCGCAACTCATGAACCGTCTTGACCAGACGCGACGCATCAGCCGGCGGCTCGCCCCACGGCTTGCCTTCGATCTCCTCAAGGGTCAGAGTCTCGTCATTCGTCACATTCGCTGCCATTCGCCGTTCCCGTTCGCTCCCGTGTCAGCCTAGTGGTCAGCCTCGGGGCACCCACTGCTCGCTGTAGTCGAGCAGCTTGCTGGCCTCGGACAGCTCATTTTCGATCCCCGGCCGGTCCTCCGGCGACAGCCGCGAGTCATTGAGCATGCGCTTGAGCTTGTTAACCTGGTTCAGGAGGCCGTTCTGCGCTTCCTTTACCTCCTTGACGTGATCCCAAGGGGTGCCGTCACCCTTCCTAGCGACGACCTCGCCGTTGAGTTCTCGCCGCGCGGCATCCAGATCGCGATCAGTCAGGTGCTCCTTGAGCCGGTCCGTCTTGGTCGGCTGCTTCGGTGCCGAACGCGTGTTGACGACCTCGACCTTGTCATCGGTGGCGGCATGGCGCGCCAAGTCGCCAGCCGAGGCCACCATCATGGTGCCGCCGACGACGATGCCCCCGGCTGACACTACGTTGAGCGGCACACCAGCGATCGCACCGATGCCCGTCGCGTCCAGCAGGAGACCAGCGCCTTCACCGACTGAGCTGATCATGGTGAGCCCCGCACCGCCGACGAACGCCGCCGTATCGAGCGGGTGGTTGAGCATGGCGTTACCGAATGACGCCAGCCCGTTGAGCAGGTGCGCACCGAAGTCCGCAGCGAAGTTGCCGACATCATCTAGCCAACTGGACTGCTGCGGCGCCCCGTCAGCTTCGGCGTTCAGCATGCCCGCAATCGAGTCGCCAGCCCCCGTGAGCTGCACGCGGGCCCGGTTGAGGATGTCCCGAGCGGCCTGCCGGGATGGTTCTCCGGTGTCGGTGAACGTCGGCGGCGGCTGGTTGTGCGCAGCGGCTTCGGCGGCAGCCTTGTCATAGGCAGCCTTGGCCTGCTGCGTGGCGGCCTGGCCCTTGTCCCAGAGCGCGATGGCCTCCCCGGCCTGTGTCTGGGCCCAGCGCAAGGTAGACGCGTAGTCATCGAGCAGCTCGGCAGCACGGTGGAGCGCATCGGACGCGTCGTACCACTTGTTCGGCTCATAGCTGAACTTGTCATGGAACGCTCGCGCGGCGGGCCCCTCCCACGAGCCGGTGTCGATCGCCCGCAGACCCCCGGCCGCGTGTTCGGCCTCGTCGCCGCGGCCGCGCAGTACACGGATGTTCTCCTCGATCGCCTCCGGATTGCCGGGCACGAGCGCGCGAGGATCCCTGGTTTCGCCAAGCTCAGCCACCGTCGACCGCCCCCTCGCCGGGGTCGGTCTTCAGTGAGTCGGCCGCAGACTGGTCAACAGTGCGGTATGCCTGGGCAGCACGCGCCAACACGTCGCCGATCGCGCCGGCATCGTCGGTCAACGTGTCGAGACCATCGCTCCACCGGACGCAGAAATTCATCAGAGCGTCGTGGATGCCGCCATGGCCGTAGAGCTGGGTGTCACCACAGAGGCCACGCAGCTCGAAGTTCTCCTGGTCAGTGACGCTTCGGCGTATGCCTGACGCTGCTTCCTCAACCTTCTCGACGTCGACGTGAAACCCTGGTCCATCCACGACGGCACCCTCCTGGCCGTAAGGACGTGTGTAACCATTGCTGCCACCTCGTCACGGCAGCGCACAGCCACTGTACCTGTGCAGAACGTCAGCACGAGGCTCTGAGACGATTTCGACGATAGCCGAGCGCTTCTCGTTCCTTGGGTGATTCGTCGTCATCCGGATGGAGGTACAACTGCGCCACCAGTCGTCCAGCTACTGGCGGCGCGGCACCTGACATATGCGATCCACGAGTCCGCGACCTACCCGATGGAGCTCGGCCGCGAACGTATGGAGCGGTCCGGACTCCGGATCAAGAGGCCGTTCTGGGCATGGCATGAACTACTTCAACGCCGAACAGAGCCTGAGGTCGTAAACCCAGATGCGCCACTTCATCACTATGCGCACAGCAACCTCTCCGGCGGACAAGGGAACCAGGTTAAGAGTAGTAACGTACGAACTCCCACGACAGCCTCTCGTCAGGCTATATGTCACCGCTTGATCAGATGTCTAGTCAGTTCGTCCTCGAGTACCCACACGAACGCCACCCCAGCCCGCGGGAAGACCCACCCGTCGAAGCCGACGTCGACGGTCTTCGCCGGCGCCGTCGTCGGAGACCGTTCGACGCGTGAGGCCTCAGGACTCGCGAAGTAGTCCAGCACGTTGACGTACCGGATGTCTGCCTGCCCGTAGTTGAGCTGAACGTGCAGCCCCTTGGTCGGCCGGGGCAGGTCGAGGTACAGCAGATGCCCGTGGCACTGCGCGAGGATCCGGTAGGTGTACGAGACCGTCACCTCGTTGCCAATCGTCGCAGCTTTGCCGAGAGCGACCGTGTACACCTGCGCGCCGCGACGTACGGTTCGGCGAATAGGTCGTTCCTCGCCATCGATGGTGAACTGGACGAGTTCGAACGTGTCCTGCGAACTTGCGTCGAGAGTCCCTACCTTCTCGAACATCCACTGGTCGGCGACCGTCGGATCGCGAAGCAACTCCCGGTACTCCGCCTGGTCGCTCGTACTCACGAATCGCAGCGTCGATTCGGTCGGCCTGACCTCGTACTCCCAGCGGATCGTAGCGACGAACATCGAGTCCTTGCCCTTCGCCGGTCCGCCTTCCCAGGGACTGAGTGACACCGACACGTCGACGTTGTGCCATCGCTCCGGCGAGCGAACGACCTGTTCACGCAGGTCAGCGTAGGCATCGTGGGCAAGTTCGACGTCACCGAGGCGGAGTCCGATCGCGTTGGTCGCGATGCGGTCAAGCATCTTCTCCGACGCGATGCTCCGCATCGTCTCCGGCTCGAACGCGAAGCTGTCCAGTACGGCGTCACGGATAGCCGGCGCCTCCTGCCGGATGGCCTGACGGAAGTGCGCGGTAGCCCGTTCATCAGCTTCCCGCCTGGCGTAGTACTCGAAGATGACCGCGATGACACCGGCGCTAAGCAGCGTGGTGCCCAGCTCGTTGGTCGGCCAACCCACGAGCCAGCTCAGGGTTGCGGTTGTCGCGACAGCTTTCGACAGAAACAGAAAGCCAACGCCGACGACGGCTGTCACCAATCCGGCGAGCCGGAGTTTTGCCTTGTAAAGCTGGTCGAGCAGTTGATTCATCTATCACTTATTGTACCAAGATTTATTTTCCTGTTGAATAGCAAAACGCGAGGTCCTGGACGAGTACAGCGTCCAGGACCTCGCGCTTCTCCGCCTGTGCGTTGAGGTCAGCCGCCGGTGCCACCACCGCCGCCGCCGCCGGACGTGGTCTTCTGCATGTCGTCACCTCCCGTCAAAAGCGCTGGCAGAAGGTCGATTCTCTCGACCGACGGCGACAATATCCTATTTTGGGATATTGTCGAGCGTTACGTTGCGCTACCCCGGTGGACAAGTCGATCTACTCTGCGGAGTACCAACGACTCTGCGCGCTCCTGCGTGAACTGCGACGTGAAGCTGGCCTGACGCAGGTACAAGTCGCGGAGCGGCTCGATGAGCCGCAGTCCTTCGTGAGCAAGTACGAGGCCGGCGAACGACGGCTCGACCTCATCGAGTTGCACCAGGTGGCAACAGCACTCGGGACCACCGTCGTGGCCATCGTCCAGCGCCTCTGGCCGGAAGGCTAATCTTTCTGCTCACCCGCAGTGTCTGGCGCAAGTTCCGCGTACGCCACGTCGCCCGACGTACGCGCCGCGAGCGCCTTGTCGAGTTGCGACCACAGTCGCGGCTTGAGCAGTGGCTTCGCTTCGGCCAGCGTCACGAACCGCAGCCCCGCCAGTTCCTCGTCGGTCAGACGTAGGTTCGCCGCCGTCGCGTCGTCAAGCACACCGCCATCGAAGACGAACATCAGCTGGTCGTCCCACGGTCCGTGCGGTGGTACCCATTCGACAAGCAGCAGCCTGCCAACGGTCAGCGTCAGTCCGAGTTCCTCACGTAGTTCCCGCTCGGCGGCGACCCGCGGCGGCTCGTTGGCCTCGGCCATCCCACCTGGGAGGTCCCATCCCTCCTTGTAGGTGGGATCCACCAGCAGCACGCGGCCTGCCCGGTCGGTAATCAGTACGTCGGCGGCGACACGCTTACGCGCCTGCTTGGCGTTGCCCTCGGCCAGGTACGCGAAGCGGGCCGCATCGTCCTCAGTCACACCGGCCACGACGTGTCGGATTTCGGCGCAGCCGCGGGTTGCAGAACATGACTGCAGTCTGCCAGGAACAGCTGCACTTCGGGCACTGCGCGATGTGGCTTCAAGGCTGTCTTGAGATCGGTAAGTCGACTGCTCACGCGAGTTGAGGTGAGCGCGCCGAGGGCCGCGCATACCTCGCGGCCGAGCGAAGCCGCCTCATCAATCTCGCCGCCGCCGATGAGCACCTCGGCAAGCGTCAGCTGCCCGAATGCGCGGCTACGCACCCGGTCGCCGACCCGCAGCTCAAGCACGCGGCGAGCCTGACGTTCGGCTTGTCTGCGGTCGCCGAGTGCGTCGTAGCAGAGGGCTGCCTCACCAGCCAACGACGCTTCGTCGAACTGACTGATCCATTCCGCAGGCGTGTCCTCGTGCAGGCGCTCCAGCACGCGTTCTGCGTCCATCAGGGATCGACGGCTCGCTTCAGTGTCGCCTTGCATGGCGAAACCGCGGGCGCTCATGGCGTGCAACCGCGCTGACAGCCGCTGCCGAGCCGGGCCCCGCTCAGCATGCATCAAGCCGATTTGGGCGATGCGGACGGCGTCCGTCGCCTGGTGGAGCTGACCAGCGAGGTGGCTCATGCTGGCGCAGACGTTGGCGAGGAGCGCAGGGTGATCCATCGCCTTCGCGAGCCGATATGACTGGCTGAAGTGACGCTTGGCGTGCTGATCACGGCCACTATCGTGGGCCATCCATCCGGCGATCTCCGTCAGTGAGGCGGCCGCCTCGAACAAGCGCTCGCCCAGGATGTCACTGGTTGGGTCGAAGAGGCGCGGGCTAATCTCGGTCTGCAGGTACTCGACCACGGTCGAATAGATCCGGCCGCCACCGACCTTTCGGTCCGCTACCTGGAATGCGGTGGCCTTAGCCTGGATGGTGGCGAGGTCGGCCTGCCGATCTGGCTGTGTCGGTCCGTCGGGACACACGCCGTGCACCGCCCGAGGCGTACGTCCCTGTTCCTCAACGCTCGCGACCACTCCTTTGCCGACCTGGTGCTCGCCGCGCGAATCGGCCGTCGCGTACGGCAGGTCCTCGCGCAGCAGCACCTCCAGGCGGTCCGCGCTGATGTTCAGAACCGTGGCCAACTTGGGTCGCTTGTATGGCAGCGGCTCGGTCTTCCCCGATTCCCAGTTACCGATCGTCTTGACGTCGACCGCCAGTGCCTCAGCGAGCGTCTCCTGCGTGTAGCCAGCTGCCCGCCGTGCCCGTGCCAGTCCGTCGCGCCTAGCGACCATACGCACCCCTCCGTGTACGGTCCGTGCCGCCTGGTCACATTACCGCAGGTCAGGCCCTGTGGGTGCCGGTCTTTTCGGCAATTTTCCCGGTCTTTGCCCTGGGCTCCCTTGGCGCCCTCGACCAAGGTCAGAAGCGGTATCCGGCGCCGAGGTGGGCGCCCCACCCCGAGAGGCGCCACTGGCCGTTCTTCCCCCGACGGCTGGGCGTGGCCCTCGGCGTCGGATGCCGTCCAAGATCGACGATGAGACGGACGGAGCGGTCATCATGGCCGTACGAACGATCGACCTGCGTAGTGGCCCACGAGTGTCCTGCGCCTGGCAGCGACGGCTGAACCGGCTGTCGGCGACGGTCAGCGAGCGGATCCCCGAGCCCGTGCAGTTTGTACAGCCTGATCATTCTGACATTTGTGCTGCACGAGCCGGACCCGGCCACCGGTGATTGCGCGTGCTGCGAGGCGGTCTGGCCCTGCGAGGCCGTTCGGCAGGCCTACCGGCTGCGCGAAGGCTTCTGACATATCGATATGCCTGTCCGCATCTTGCTCAGCCTGGATGACTTGCATCTCGTTGCCAGGGGAATACGCCACCGCGCCCAGCGTGCACCACCATTACCTCAAGGGTTCCCTGTTCTGTGGCCGCTGCAGGAGGACTGGCCGCCTCAGCCGGATGATCATCCAACGCACGGTCAACTCCCGTGGCACCGAGTACATGTACTTCTTCTGCCGAAACAAACAGAGCGGCACCTGTCGCGCTCCGCACCTCAACATCCTGCACGTCGAGGAAGCCATCGAGGCCCACTACGCCACTGTCCGGTTTGGCCCCGACTTCATCGCCGGTGTCAGGACGCACGTCGCGACGGCGCTCGAGGACGAGCAGGCTGCCAGCCGTCTCCTCCACCAGCAGCTCACCGCCGAACTGCGCGACCTCGACGCTCAGGAGGAGAACCTGATCGATCTGGCAGCCAAGGGCGGCGACGGAATGCCGCAAGCGAAGATCAAGGAGCGGCTCTAC
The DNA here is from genome assembly GCF_042739735.1 of Amycolatopsis sp. NPDC059027. Classification (NCBI taxonomy): domain Bacteria; kingdom Bacillati; phylum Actinomycetota; class Actinomycetes; order Pseudonocardiales; family Pseudonocardiaceae; genus Amycolatopsis; species Amycolatopsis sp. NPDC059027. Next base: position 145,704 of record NZ_JBHYIK010000011.1, read on the forward strand.
GCCATCGGCCACCAACGCGAGCGACTGACCGCTCGCCTTGAGGGCACCACCGAGAACCTCGCCGAGGCCGCCCGCCTGATTGAACTCTGCCTCACCCTGCTTGAGGACCCGCAGGAGCTGTACCTACGGTGCGATGACGAACAGCGTCGCCTGCTGAACCAGGCGCTCTTCGAGCACCTCTTCGTCGAAGAGGAAGACGTGACTGACCACGACCTCCGCGAGCCGTTCGCCACGCTGCACGCCGTACAGACCGGCCAGCGCCCGCCAGCGGGCGACAAGCCCGATCCCGGAGGCGTAGCACCGCCCTCCACCACTGCAAACGGCACGAGGGCCGTCTCCCAAGCGGGAGACGGCCCTCGTGCTGTAAACGATATTGAAGCCCTGCTCCAGGGCATCGAATTGGCCCACTGTTCTAGTGGGCCACGTGATGTGGAGCTGAGGGGAATCGAACCCCTGACCTTCTCGATGCGAACGAGACGCGCTACCAACTGCGCTACAGCCCCTTGTTTGAAGCTCCATGAGCCTATCAGCAGCTCATGGAGCCCCTTGCACCGGGGGTCACTCTCCGGCGGCCCGACGGAAGGGCCTGGTCCCCGGCTCGTCGAGGTCCACGAAGGCGGGGTCCTCGTCGTCGAGGTCCACGACGACGGCCTGCCTGCGGGCGCGGAGCATCGGCGACGGCTTGCGTTCGACGATCTCGCGCCGGACGGGGGCGACGACCTCGACGTCCTCTACATCGTCTACTACAGGCTCCTCGTCGGCCTCGGGGGCCATCGGACGCCGGGGCGCGCGGGTGTTGTTGAAGCGCGCCATGCGGCGCTGCCGGATCTCGTTCTCGATGCGCACCTGGCGGCGGAGATAGCCCAGGTAGCCGACGAGGACGACGTCGGCGGCGGCGTGGGCCCACCAGACGAGCGGGATGAGGAAGCCGGCGACGGCGGCGGTGGCCACGGCGACGATGAGCAGGATGACGACGACGCGCTGCCGGAAGGCGTACTTGGCGCGGGCCGCGATCTCCGCGGCTTCGGGGTCGAAGCCGCCCCGGCCGGGGCGGTAGCCGTGCCGTTCGGACTCGGCGCGTGGCGCGCGTGACGGTTGCGGCAGGGGGTCGGGTTCCGGTTCCTCGTCCTTGAGGTCCGCGTCGAGTTCGGCTTCGAGCTCGGCGAGGTCGTCCTCGACCGTCGGCTTCGCGCTGTCGGACATGGCGAACTCCTCCTGTCCTTCGTTGCGTGCGCTCCCGCTCCGCACCACTCGCGCGGCGAGCGCGGAGTCGGCCGTCCGCGCGACCTGCTGGCGCTTGCGGGCGACCATGGGCACGAGTACGACGAGCCATGCCGCGGCGAGCGCGACGATGATCACGGAGCTGGGCATCTCCCGTCACCTCCCCCGACTCTTCCTGTCCTGAAGTCACGCTAGCCACAGGAGTAACAGAACGGGCGGAGGCTCGCCGGGTTCGATCACGGAAATGCATCACCGGATTAGGTGAAACTCACGGAATGTGGTAACGCCGTTGCGGAGCCGGACGAGTAATCGCCATCACGCCTGTTCGGCACGTCCGGATGCGATGAGCCGGGGCACCAGGCCGTCGCCGGTTTCCTCCTGGGTGATGGCGTAACAGTAGTGGTCCCGCCAGCCACCGGCGACGTCGAGATAGCGCTCGAAAAGGCCTTCCCGCCGGTACCCCGCCTTGGTCAGAACGCGCAGGCTGGGCCCGTTCTCCGGGCGCACGGTCGCCTCCAGCCGATGCAGCCCGGCCAGCCCGAAAGAGTGATCCGTCACGAGCGCCACGGCGGCCGTCGCGACACCCCCGCCGACGAAGTCCGAAGCCACCCAGTACCCGATCCACGCGGACCGCAGCGACGCGCGGATGACGTTACCCACAGTGATCTGCCCGGCGAACCGGCCGTCGACGGTCACCGTGAACGGCAGGCACTGCCCGCGCCGCGCCAGCGACCGCAACGCGGCCCACTGCGACGGCCACGACCAGAAGGCGTTGCGATCGGGCCAAGGCCCGATCCCGGTGGGTTCCCACTGCTCCAGGTGCTCGCGGTCGCGCTGGCGGATCCGGCTCCACTCGCCCGCGTCCCGCAGCCGGACCGGCCGCACCGTGACGACGCCCGCCGGGACGCGTAACGGTCCGAGCCGGGCGGGCCAGCCGGGATGCCTGCTTTCCACCGGGTAGGACACGCCGGACACGGGCGAGGTCATCCGCCGTGCTACCCCCGCTGTGCCAGGAAGGTGACCTTGACCTGTTCGCCCGCCGGTACCTCGGTGAGATCCTCGTCCACGTTGATCAGGCAGTTCGCCTCCGCGAGCGAGGCGAGCAGATGTGCGCCGGACGTGCCGAGCGGCTGCACCAGGTACTCGCCGTTGGCCTCGTCCCGCAGCAGCTGACCGCGCAGGAAACCCCGCCTGCCCTTGGTCGACGTCACGGGCGAGAGCAGCCGTGCCCCGACGACCCGGCGATGCGGGTTGCGGGTGCCGCGGGCCGCGCGGATCAGCGGCCGCACCAGCACCTCGAACACCACGAGCGCGCTCATCGGATTGCCGGGGATGAGGAACGTCGGGACCGAGTCCGGCCCGAGCCGTCCGAAGCCCTGCACCGAGCCCGGGTGCATCGCCACCCGCGTCGTGTCGATCCGCCCGAGGTCCGACAGTGCGGCGTGCACCTCGTGGGGGGGGGGGGGGGGGGCGCCCCCCCCCCCGCGCCCCCGGCCGCGGAGGCACACTGCCACCCCGCCCCCCCCCCCGCCC
>NZ_JBHYIK010000011.1:148467-163058 GCF_042739735.1 Amycolatopsis sp. NPDC059027
TCGGGGCGGGGCGCGGCGGGGGGGGGGGGGCCGCCCCCCCCCCCCCGGCGACGACGACGATCTCGGACATCAGGAGCCTGCCCTCGACGACCTCGCGCAGCCGCTTCGGATCGCTGGACACGATCCCGACCCGGCTGACTTCCGCTCCGGCGTCCCGCGCGGCCGCGGCGAGCGCGTAGGAGTTGACGTCGTAGACCTGCCCGACCGACGGGGTGCGGTCGATGTCGACCAGCTCGTCACCAACGGAGACGATCGACACGCGGGGCCGCGGGTAAACCAGCACCTTCGCCCTGCCGACCGCGGCGAGCAGACCGACCTGGGCCGAGCCGATCGTGTCGCCGTTGCGCACCGCGACGTCGCCGATCTGGACGTCTTCGCCTGCCCGCCGCACGTACGCCGCCGAGGGAACCGAGCGGTGCACGGTGACCTTCGCCTGGTGTCCGTCGGTGTAGGCGGTGGGCACGACGGCGTCGGCCAGCGTCGGCAGCGGCGCGCCCGTGTCGACCCGCACCGCCTGTCCGGGCTGGAGGCGACGCGGCTGCCGGGATCCGGCGGCGATCTCGCCGACGACGGGCAGCTGGACCGGTTCCTGGCCGGCGGCGCTGACGTCGACGCTGCGGACCGCGTAGCCGTCGACGGCGGCCTGGTCGAATCCGGGCAGGGCGTGTTCGGCGATCACTTCCTCCGCGCACAGCAGGCCCTGTGCCTCGGAGATCGCCACCCGAACCGGCCGCGGGCGCACGGCGGCGTCGAGGGTCAGCGCGATCTGCGCGTCGACGGAGCGGAATTCGCCGGGCTCGGCCGGGATCTCCGTCACGTCGGCCATGCCGGGCTCTTCGGTCGGTGCGTCGAGGGAGTCGGTCATGCGATCGCCTCGATTCGCTCGCGAGCGTCGCTCATGCGCGATCTTCCCCGATCCGTTCGGTCAGCCACGCCCGTAACGATGGCCCGTACTCGGGGGTTTCAAGCGCGAAATCGACGGCGGCACGCAGAAAACCACCCGGATTCCCCAGATCGTGCCTGCCGCCGCGATGGACGACGATGTGTACCGGGTGCCCCTCGGCGATGAGCAGCGCGACCGCGTCGGTCAGCTGCAGCTCGCCACCGGAGCCCGGGGTGATCCGCTTGAGCGCGTCGAAGATCGCCCGGTCCAGCAGGTAGCGGCCGGCCGCGGCGAACGTCGAAGGCGCGTCCTCGGGCTTCGGCTTCTCGACCATGCCGTGCACCCGCTTGACGTCGGGGTCGCCGGTGTCGGTGACGTCGAAGACGCCGTACGGGGAGATCTGTTCCTTGGGGATGTCGAACGCGCACAGCACACTGCCGCCGTGTTCGGCGCGGACCGCGGACATCCGGTCGAGGACGCCGGTGGGCAGGACGAGGTCGTCGGGCAGCAGGACGGCGACCGCTTCGTCCTCCGGAGTCAGATTCGGCTCTGCCTGCGCGACGGCGTGCCCCAGTCCGAGCGCCTGCTCCTGGATCGCCACCTCGACGTCGAGCAGGCCGGGCCCGCGGCGGACCTTCTCCAGCAGTTCGGTCTTGCCCTTGGCCTCGAGCGTCTTCTCCAGCTCCGGCTGGTCCTCGAAGTACTTGACGACCGATTCCTTGCCGGGCGATGTCACGATCACCAGGCGCTTCGCGCCCGCGGCGGCGGCTTCGCTCGCGACCAGCTCGATGCCCGGTGTGTCGACCACCGGGAGCAGTTCTTTCGGCACTGCTTTCGTGGCCGGCAGGAAGCGTGTGCCGAGGCCCGCGGCAGGCACGATGGCGGTTTGGAACGTCTGCGAGGTCGTAGCGCCCGTCATGGGCGCAAAGCCTAACCTGGTCCCATGCAGGGGCTGGGCAATGAGCACCCGAGCAAGGCGGAGTGGCGTACCCGGCTCACCCGGGCGCGGGGTGCCGTCTCGCCCGAACAGCACGCCGCGGATGCCGCCGCGCTCGCCGAAACGGCCGCGACACTGGCGCGCGGGACCGTCTGCGCGTACCTGCCGTTCGGCACCGAACCGGGGTCGGTGGCACTGCTCGACGCGCTGCTCGCGGGCGGCGCGCGCGTGCTTCTCCCCATCGTCCCGCCGACGCCGGGGCCGTTGGAGTGGGCCGAGTACACCGGAGAGGATGCGCTGGTCAACGGCCATTTTCGCGGGGTCAGGGAGCCGTCGGGACCGAAGCTGGGAGCGCACGCGGTCGGCGAGGCCGGCCTGGTGCTGGTGCCCGCGCTGGGCGTCGATCGCCGGGGCGTCCGGCTGGGCCGGGGCGCGGGGTTCTACGACCGTTCGCTGGTTTTCGCCCCCGACGCGGATCTGCTCGCCGTGGTCCGCGACGAGGAGCTGGTCGATCTGCTGCCCGGCCAGGATCACGACATCCGCATGCGCGGCGCGCTGACGCCGGGACGTGGTGTGGTCCGGTTCACAGAACTGTGAAAGCCGCAGCGCTACCTGTGGCGTGTCCAGCCCGCCCTCCGCACGGAGCAGGAGGGGAATTGCGCTGGGGGAATGCTGTGCCGCACAATCGCGTTAGCACTCTTGTAGAGCGAGTGCCAGTGAAGGAGCAAGCCGTGCCGACCTACCAGTACGCCTGCAAGGAATGCGACCACCGCTTCGAGGCCGTGCAGTCGTTTTCCGATCCCAGCCTGACCGTGTGCCCGCAGTGCTCCGGCCAGCTCCGCAAGGTCTTCAGCTCGGTCGGCGTGGTCTTCAAGGGCAGCGGCTTCTACCGCACGGACTCGCGGGACTCGTCGAAGTCGAGCACGACCGCCACCCCGGCGAAGAGCGAGGGCTCGAAGCCGGAGTCCAAGTCCGACTCCTCCAAGTCCGACTCGGGCGGTTCCAGCAGCTCGAGCACAAGCTCGTCATCCTCCTCCTCGGGTACGACGAAAACGGCCGCGGCCGCCTCCTGACGACCTGGGTTATCCACAACACCCCAGTTGTCCACAGCTCGCGGGTCCGGCCCTTTCGCCGGACCCCGCGTCGTCCCTAACGTCGGATTCATGCGGCACCGCGCCGCACCGATCCGCAGAGGGGGACACCATGCACTCACTGCTCCGCACTCATCTGCCTGCTCTTGCCGGGCTGCCCGTACTGGGTTGGCTGCGCGGGCGCCGGGCCCGGTTGCTCCGCCGCTGGCTCGCCGCCGGTCTGCTGCTCACGGGGTCACTGGCGCTGCTGCTCCCGGCGTCCGCGAGAGGCGCGCCCGGCACGCCGACCGTCGTCACCGTCCGCGATCTTCCTGCGGGCACGGTGCTGCACGCCACCGACGTCAAACTGGCCGAGGTGCCCGATCCCGTCCGCCCCACCGGCGCTCTCGGGGATCCCGGAGTCCTCGAAGGACGGCTGCTGGCCGGCCCGGCACGGGCGGGTGAGCCCCTCACCGACGTCCGCTTGGTGGGCGAGAGCATCCCCGGAACGGGTGATCCGACGACGTCCACGGTGCCGGTCCGACTGGCCGACGCGGGCGTCGCCGAGTTACTCCGTCCTGGCCGGCGTGTCGACGTCGTGGCCGCCGCGGAAGCGGGCGCTCCGGCATCGGTGCTGGCCAGCCAAGCCGTGGTGGTGACCGTCGGCCGGGCGGAGGCCGGTGGGGTCCGCGGGATCGGCCCGCCGGAGAAGGGCCCGCTGGTGCTGCTGACCCTTCCGGCGGCGGTCGCGACACAGGTCGCGGCGACTTCGCTGGAACGACCGGTAACAGTTACTCTCCGCTAGCCCGCACCCCTTCGTGGCGTGACGGCGTCCCCCGGAGTCAGCGGGTCGGTCGAGTCACCGTCCCCGGTCTTGAGGAGTCAGTGTGCTCAAAGGTTTCAAGGATTTCCTGATGCGCGGCAACGTCGTCGACCTCGCTGTCGCGGTGGTCATCGGCGCGGCCTTCACCTCGATCGTCACGGCGTTCACCAACGGCCTGATCAAGCCGTTGATCAACGCGATCGGCGGCACGGACGCGGCGCAGGGCCTCGGCTTCCGGGTCCTGGGCGCGAACGAGTCGACGTTCATGGACTTCGGCGGTGTCATCAACGCGGCGATCAACTTCGTGCTCGTGGCCGCGGTGGTGTACTTCGCGATCGTGCTGCCGGTGAAGCACCTGCAGGAGCGGCGCAAGCGTGGTCAGGAGTCCGGGCCCGCCGAGCCGACCGACGTCGAGTTGCTGAAGGAAATCCGGGACCTGTTGCGCGCGCAGCAGCAGAACGGCCGGAACTGACTCCGATGGCCGCGTCAGCGGTCGTGATGGGGCGGGCGGTTCTCCAGGTACCACGAGTCGGGGTCCGGGCCGCCGGGCTCGGGGCCCCGCTCGTCGGACGTCGTCTCGGGCAGGACGTCCCCGAAGATCTCGTCCACCCGCCGTTTCTCACGGGGACTCTGGGGTTTGCGTTCTCGGCCCGGCATGACCCCATTGTCCCACCGCCGCCACGGCGGCCCATCCGCAGCTTGAAAACTCCAGAGAGATGAATCGCCGGGAGGGCCGGTCAGTCCAGGCCGGAGAGTTCGTCGATCACGTGCGGGACGAGTGACGACAGGGTCGCCATGCCGTCACGGACGGCGGCACGGGAGCCGGCGAGGTTGACCACGAGCGTGCTGCCGGAGACCCCGGCGAGACCACGCGAGATCCCGGCATCGACGGCGCCCGCGGCGAGCCCGGAGGCGCGCAGTGCTTCGCCGATGCCCGGGATGGGGCGGTCGAGGACGCCGGCCGTGGCGTCGGGGGTGCGGTCCCGGGGTGAGACCCCGGTGCCGCCGACGGTGATCACGAGGTCGGCGCCGCCGATCACGGCGGTGTTGAGCGCGTTGCGAATGCCCGCGGTCTCGGCCTCGACCACGACGACACCGTCGACGATGAAACCCGCTTCTTCGAGCAGCTCCGTGACCAGCGGGCCGGTGTTGTCCTCGTGTTCGCCGTGCGCGACGCGGTCGTCCACGATGACCACGAGGGCTCGGCCCAGCCGTTGTGCACTCCGTTCCATGGCGACCACCGTAGCCGGTTCCGGGCGGCCCGGCTCGTGCCGGTGCGGGGAGTTTCTGACGATTCCGTGACGTGATCGGCTTCCGCCGGGTTCCTGCCGCCCGGTGCCCCTAGCGTCGGGGGTGTGCGCGTTCTCATCACCGGCGGGGCCGGGTTCATCGGCTCCCACATCGCCGACCTGCTGGCCGATTCGGGCGACGAGGTCGTGGTGCTGGACAAGCTGCTGTCCACGGCTCACGGCTCGTCGTCCCCACCGGCCTACACACGACGGCACCGTTTCCTGCGGGGTGACGTCACCGACACCGAGATCGTCGCCGAACTGCTGGACGGCGTCGACGCGGTATGTCACCAGGCGGCGGTGGTCGGACACGGCGTCGATCCCTCGGACGCACCGTCGTACGCGCTGCACAACGACTACGGCACGGCGGTGCTGCTGGCCGGGATGTATGCCGCCGGGGTGACGAAGCTGGTGCTGGCCTCGTCGATGGTGGTCTACGGCGAAGGGCGGTACGCGTGCCCGGAACACGGTGTCGTCCCGCCTTCGCCACGCCGCCAGTCCGATGTGGACGAAGGACGGTTCGAGCCGAGGTGTCCCCGGTGCGGCGCCGAGCTGGGCTGGCGGCTCGTGCCCGAGGACGCGCCGCTGTCGCCCCGCAGCACGTACGCGGCCACCAAGCTGGCCCAGGAGCACCTGGCGGCCGCGTGGGCACGGCAGACCGGCGGCACGGTGTGGGCGATGCGGTATCACAACGTGTACGGGCCGCGGATGCCGCAGAACACGCCCTACGCCGGAGTGGCGTCGCTGTTCCGTTCGGCGCTGCTGCGCGGCGAAGCGCCGACCGTGCTCGAAGACGGCGGGCAGCAGCGGGACTTCGTCCATGTCCACGACGTCGCCAGAGCGAACGCGCTCGCCCTGCGCATCGACGGCCCGTCCGGCGACCTCGTGCCGTTGAACGTGTGCTCCGGCGAACCACACACCGTCGGCGAGCTGGCCGAAGAGCTCGCCCGCGCGTGCGCCGGTCCGGCACCCCGCGTCGTCGGCGGCGCGCGGCCCGCCGACGTCCGGCACGTCGTAGCCAATCCGGCCCGTGCCAAGGAGCTACTCGGGTTCACCGCGGAAACCGGCTTCGCGGAGGGCATCGCGGACTTCGCCACGGCCGAACTCCGCGATCCGGTGGGCGGTTGACGGGTCGTAGCGGCGGTGGCTGGTGTCCGGTGAACCCCCGGCACCAGCGGCCACCTGGTCCATAGTGGACTGATCTGGCGGGAGCGGCTCTGGGTGTGACTAGCTGAGCTTCCAGCCGCCACTCGCGGTGAGTGAGCCCTTCAGCACGCCGGTGGCGGTGGTGAGCGCCGTGGTCGCGGTGGTCCAGTCGATGGTTTCGTTCCAGGAGCCCATCACCACGACGGCGAAGGTCCGGGACGCGGTTCGGACCAGGCCCGTGGTGTTGAGCACCCGCCGGCCACCGGAGGTGCCCCAGCCCTGCTTCACCGCCCACTCCGAGCCCGGGAACGCGCGCGGGATCCCGAAGTGCTGGTCGAAGCCATCGGCGGCGCTGCGCGGGGCGCTTTCCATCGCCTCGGTGACGAAGTCGCGTTCCTCTTCGGGCAGCTTCGCGGTGATGTGCCGGTAGACCGTGATGACGTCAGCGGGCGACATCTGGGTGGAGCCCCATTGGCCGGCGTCGTCGGGGGGCGAGGTGTGCGCGAGCCCCAGCTTCTCGGCCTGCCGCCGGACGATCGCGGGCCCGCCGTGCTGTTGCCACAGGCTGCTGGCGACGCGATCGTCGCTGGCCGCGAGCATGTCTTGGACGGCCGTTGCCGTGCTGCCCGAGGGCACCCCGGAACTGTCCATCAGGTCCAGCGCGATGAGCAGTTTCACCACGGACGCGGTGGGCTGCGCCTGATCGGCTTTCCAGCTCAGCTCCACCGCGCACGCGTCCAGATCGACGACCTCGATCTCGAGACGGGGATCGTTTCCCTTGCTCAGCAACGCTTCCCTGGCTTCGGCGATGGCACTCGCGTGCTCGCCCGCCGTCTCGGCCGGAGCCGAGCCGCACCCGGTGTGCCAGTCCTCGCTTCCGGATCCGCCGATGAGGGCGATCGTGGCGCACAGACCTCCCACCACGACGAGCGCGGCGATCACCACGAGCACCTTCATCTGTGCGAACTGCTTCAGCAACGGTCCACCTCCGCCGGAAACGCGAGCAGTCCGAAGCTATTCAGGATGGGGGCCGGGGGTATCGTCCGAAGAGCCGGTGCATTCCGGCCAGCCGGTGGGCAACCTCGCCGGAACGTGCGTCTACATCGGCCGAATGGCCGATCCCCCGCGATCCCCGTTGCGCTAAGCGGAAAACCGGAAGCGAGTGGGCAGGGCGAAGGCGCCCGGCGCGACGGAGCCGGGTTGGAGCCAACGGCCCGTTCGGTCCGGCGGAGTATCCGAGGGCGCCCCGGCAGCCGGGGGCTTCGAGTCGGCGGCACCGCCGGTATCGCTCGCCGCAGGCGCGGTACTCGGCCAACGGCGGCAACTTCGTCCGTAGCGACAAGGACTGCCCTCGGAGAGGTGGATCCGATTCGGCCGTGTATCCCGTCAGCGGTCTGTGCAGCCTGCGGCGCGGATCGAGGCCATGCGCAGCGCCGCGCGGATCACTGGCCACACGTTCTGCGAGCGAGCACGGAAATCTCGCCGCGCTCCCGTGACCGGAACACGGGCACGCTCCGGCCCGGCGGCGAACTCAGGGTGTGGCCAGCGGCAGGCGGACTTCGAACCGGCAGCCGGGGCCGTGGTTGAGCACACCGATCCGGCCGTGATGTGCCTCGACGAGGCCTTTGGCGATCGCGAGACCGAGCCCGCCACCGGCCTCGCCACCACGTTCCGGTGTCCGCGCCCTGGTTCCGCGGAAGGCGACGTCGAAGACGCGGCCGATCTCGTCCTCGGGGATACCGCCGCAGGAGTCGTCGACGGCGAGCAGCGCGTCGGTGCCGTCCACGCCGAGCTGCACCGCGACCGTGCCGTCCGGCGGGGTGTGCCGGATCGCGTTGGACACCAGGTTCCGCACGATCCGCGCCAGTTCGGGGTCGCTGCCGGAGACCACCGGCCAGGCGTCGGCGTTTTCCAGCACCCGCACGCGTTTGCGTTGGGCCACCGGCGCTTGCGCGGCGACCGCGTCGCTCACGACATCCCGCAGCGGCACGGAGGACATGGTCAGCCGCAAGGCACCCGCGGTGATCCGGGACAGTTCGAACAGGTCGCCGACCATGCCGGACAGCCGGGTGGTCTCGCCGGCGATGCGCTGGGCGTACTCGGTCACCTCGGCGGGCTCGGACACGACTCCGTCCGCGAGTGCCTCGGCCATCGCCTGGATCCCCGCCAGGGGGCTGCGCAGGTCGTGGCTGATCCACGCGACAAGTTCGCGGCGCGAGGCCTCGGCGGCCCGTTCCCGGTCGCGGGCCTCCCGTTCCCAGACGCTGCGCCGTGCGATCGCCCGGCCGAGCACGATCGCGGCGGGCACGGTGATCAGTGCGACGAGCAGGCACACCAGCGCCATCGTGGTCAGCGCCGGGGTGAACATGAACCCACTGACGCCGAGTACCCCGACGAGGGTGGCGAGGACCGGGATCAGCACGAGCACGGTCAGGGCGCTGGCGAGCGAGCCTCGGCGCAGCACATAGAGCACGACGCCGCCGAGCACCGCGACCGGCAGCGAGAACAGCAGCGCGACCGGCAGGATGTGCCAGACATGCGCCAGCATGGCGCCGAAGGACTCGCTGGGTTCGATCATGGCTGTATCCGGTCGTAGCGGTAGCCGACGCCCCACACCGTCGCCACGCGGGCGGGTTTCGCCGGGTCCCGTTCGATCTTCTCCCGCAACCGTCGCACGTGGACGGTCACAGTGGACTGATCGCCGAAGTCCCAGCCCCACACCTTCTCCAGCAGGTCGGCCCGGGAGAAGGCGACGCCGGGATGGGCGAGGAAGAACGCGAGCAGGTCGAACTCACGGGTGGTCAGCGGGAGTTCGGCTCCGTCAAGGGTGGCGTGCCGGGCGGACATCTGCAGCCGGAGGTTCCCGTCGGCGAGTTCCGCGGCGGCGGGCTGCGGCAGCGGCATCCGCGCGCGGCGCAACACGGACGCCACCCGCAACGCGAGTTCCTTGGGGCTGAAGGGTTTCGTGACGTAGTCGTCGGCGCCGAGCTGGAGACCGGCGATCCGGTTCTCCTCCTCGCCGAGCGCGGTGAGCATGACGATCGGCACCTGGCTCAGCTGCCGGAGCCTGCGGCACACCTCGAGCCCGTTGACGCCGGGCATCATGACGTCGAGCACGACCAGGTCCGGCTCCTGGCTCGCGAACTTCGCCAGCCCCTCGGCGCCGTCGCCCGCCATGTCGACGGTGAAGCCGGCGACTTCGAGGTAGCGCCGGACGACGTCGCGGACGGTCTCGTCGTCGTCCACCACGAGCACCCGGCCGGGCTGTTCGGTCATCGGTGTCCCCTCACCAGCTCGTCAGCAGCAGATGGTTGACCGCCAGCGCAGTCACCGCCTGCCCGGCCAGCCACCAGCGGCGGGCCGGGAGCGGCAGCAACGCGGTCAGCAGCAGCACCCACGCCACGAACGGTAGCCAGATCCGTTCGACCTCCGCCTTCGACAGGCCGGAGACATCCGCCGCCACGATCGTGAGCAGTGCGGCGAGCCCGATCAGCAGCACCGGGTCACGCAGCCGGGACCATCGCGGTTTCGGCAGGAACACCTCGGTGACACCGCGCCGGGCGGCGGCGATGAGGGCGGGTCCCGCGGCGACGGCCACCGCGGCGAGGTCGGCCCACACCCAGTACGAATACGGCCGCAGCGTGGCGATGCCCTGGTAGTACCGCTCGACGACCAGGTGATATCCGTCCAGCCACCAGAAACCGGCGACGGCGAAGGCCGCGACGACACCCAGCGCCGTAGCCAGGGCGAGCGCGGCCGCGACCCATTGCCTGCCCAGCACGGTCACCACGAGGGCCACCAGCCCCAGCAGCACCAGGCCGTAGGACAGGAAGATCCCGAACCCGAGCAGCACTCCGGCCGCGAGGGCCACCGGCGCGGCGTAGCGGCGGCCCTGCGCGAATCCGGCTGCCGCGAGCGCGAGCAGTGCGACGCCGGTCGCGGTGACTCCGGCGAAGAGGCCGTCGGCGGAGACGCCCATCCACACCGCGGCCGGGCCCAGCACGGCGAACGGCAATATCGCGCGAGCAGCGTCGGGACGTCCGAGCAGCGACACGGTGGCGGGTACGGCGACCGCGACGAGACCGCCCACGAGGACGACGAGCGTCGAGGCCCAGGCGCCGCCGTGCAGGCCGAGCCGGCCGAGCCAGACGAACACGAGGGTGGCCCCTGGCGGATGCCCCGAGACGTGGGTTGTCCAGGAATTCGGCTGGAAGTCGAGAATGCGCGAGGAGAATTCCCTCAGCATGCGCGGGATGTCGGTGATCCCGGGTACCTCGTGCAGGTATTCGTCCGGTGTCGTGAGGCGGCCGGTGAATCCGCGCGTCCAGCCGTCGACCATGGCGAGCGAGAACGTCCAGCCCAGCGACGTGAGATACCCGGCGGCGAGTGCGCGGCGCCACGGCAGCCGGGCAGCGAGCGCCGGTCCCCAGGCCACGACGGCGAAGGCGATCAGCACGGCGAAGACCGAGCCCGGGCCGAGGTGCGGCAGCCAGACCGCGAACAGCGGCGGTGCCTGGGCGTAGATGACCACTCCGGAACCCGGCCGGTTGTAGTACAGCCCCACCACGGTGGCCGCGGCGATCACCAGGAGGGCCGCGCCGACGGCGATCAGGTCGGCGCGGGGGAACCGGCGGGTTCGGACAGGCGCGGGCGGGCCCGGCGCGTCGGCGACCTGGGCAGCCGGAATCGACTCGCTCATCACCGGCACCTTAGCCCCGTGCCCCGCTGTCCACCGGGTCTCGCGGCGATCCGTCACCGGTCGGTAAGAATTCGCCCGCCGTCACATTTTGGTAAGCAGCGCAAGGATTTCACACCGTCCATCCCGGACTTACCGTACGAGCCGTGAGGGAATTCGAGGTGGATGTCGTACTCCCGTGCCTGGACGAGGCCGGGGCGCTCCCCGCTGTCCTGCGCGGGCTGCCGCCGGGGTACCGGGCCATTGTCATCGACAACGGTTCGGCGGACGGATCGCCCGAGATCGCCGCCGCATGCGGTGCGAAGGTCGTCCACGAACCTCGGCGAGGTTACGGCGCGGCCGTGCACACGGGCTTGGAGTGCGCCACGGCGGACATCGTGTGTTTCGCCGACGCGGACGGTTCGCTCGATCTGGCCGACCTGCCGCGATTGGTCGAGGCGGTGCGCTCGGGTACGGATCTCGCTGTCGGCAGACGAGTGCCGACCAGCTCCCGGGCGTGGCCATGGCATGCGCGGGCGGGCAACGTGGCGCTGTCGCTGCTGTTGCGGAGCCGGGGTCTGCCGGTACACGACATCGCGCCGCTGCGGGCCGCGCGACGGCAGGCGCTACTCGATCTCGACGTCGTCGACCGCGCTTTCGGGTATCCGCTCGAACTGCTGGTCAAGGCCCAGCGTGCTGGTTGGCACGTGCGCGAGTTCGACGTCAGCTACGGCGAGCGGGCCGCCGGGACGAAGTCGAAGGTGTCCGGCTCGGTGCGGGGCACGCTGCGTGCGGTCCGGGACTTCGGGCGGGTGCTGGCCCGATGACCGCCCGGTTCTGCCTGCTGGTGGTGGCGAAAGCGCCCGTGCCCGGGTTTGCGAAGACCCGCCTGTGTCCCCCGGCCACCGCGGCCCAGGCGGCCGAAATCGCCGCGGCCGCGTTGCTCGACACGCTCGCCGCGGTCCGTGCGACCGCCGGTGCCGTGCCGATGGTGGCGATGACCGGTGACCTCGGCGATGCCGCCCGGGGCACGGAGATCGCCGAGGCGCTGAGCGAGGTCACGGTCATCGCCCAGCGTGGTGGAGATTTCGGTGAGCGGCTCGCCAACGCCCACGCAGACACCGTCGCCGCGTACCCCGGGGTACCGGTGTTGCAGATTGGCATGGACACCCCGCAGGTCACGCCCAGCCTATTGGAGAGCGCGATGATTCCCTTGCTGCGCAAGGAATCCGATGCGGCACTGGGCTTCGCCGAGGACGGCGGCTGGTGGGCGCTCGGGCTGCGCGACCCGCTCGACGCGCGAGTCCTCGCCGACGTCCCGATGTCGCGGCCGGACACCGGCGAACGGACCTGGCAGGCGCTGGCCGTCTCCGGCTTGTCCGTCACTCCGGTCAGCACACTGTCCGATGTGGACACCATCGCCGATGCCCACCGCGTGGCGACGTTGTGCCCCGGAAGCCGATTCGCCCGCGCGGTGGCCGAGGTCGCCGTGCTCCCGGTGGCCGTCCGATGAAGGCGGGCACGGAGTTCGACCACGGCCTGCTCGGCCATCGATGCTGGCTGGAACTCGCGAACGGTGAGCGGGTCGAACTGCCGGTGGAGCGCTGGACCGGCCGCCCGTGTCCCGGGGACGACGTGCTGCTCGACGCCTGCACCGGCCCGACCCTCGACATCGGCTGCGGGCCGGGACGGCTCACCGCGGCACTGGCCCGACGAGGTGTCGCCTCGCTCGGCGTCGACAGTTCGCCCACCGCGGTCCGGCTCACCCACCAGCGCGGCGGCGTCGCCTTGTGCCGCAGCGTGTTCGAGCGCATTCCCGGCGAGGGCCGCTGGCGGCACGCGCTGCTCGCGGACGGCAACATCGGCATCGGCGGCGAACCCGCGACGTTGCTCCAGCGCACCGCGGCGCTCATCGCCGAGGACGGCGATGTCCTGGTCGAACTCGACCCGCCGGGGTTCGGCCTGCGGCACGAACGGGTGCGGCTGCTGCCCGGCCGTCCCGAGGGCCGGTGGTTCACCTGGGCGTGGGTCGGCGCGGACCGGATCACCGAGGTCGCGGCGACCGCCGGACTCCACGTCGCCTGGATCGCCCGGCACGGGCATCGCTGGTTCGCACGGCTGGAGAAAGTATGAAACGGCTGCCGATTCCGGACGAAAAGCGTTTCGCGGCCGCGGCGCACTCCCCGCGGGTCACGGCACGGATCGGGCTGTGGCTGGCGATCACGTTCACCACGTGCTTCGTGACCGGCCTGCTCAGTCACCTCATCCAGCATCCGCCGACGTGGTTCTTCTGGCCCAGCAGACCGATCTGGCTCTATCGCGTCACCCAGGGGCTGCATGTCGTCTCCGGCGTCGCGTCGATCCCGCTGTTGCTGGCGAAACTGTGGAGTGTCTATCCGAAGCTGTTCGGCAGGCCGCTCGTGCGGTCGATCCCGCACGCGGTGGAGCGACTGTCGATCCTGGTGCTGTCGGCGGCCGCGTTCTTCGAGCTGACCACCGGTCTGCTCAACGTCGCGCAGAACTACCCGTGGACGTTCTACTTCCCACAGGTGCACTACGCCGTCGCATGGGTGGCGATCGGCTCGATCCTGGTGCACATCGCGGTGAAGCTCCCGGTCATCCGCCGGGCACTGACCCGTGAACCAGCTGGCGATCCCGAACCGCAGTCGGCCGGCTTGTCCCGGCGAGGGTTCCTGCGCACCACGTGGCTGGCCGCCGGGGTGTCCGTGGTCGCGACGGCGGGCGCGACGGTTCCGTTGCTACGTAACGTCTCCGGGCTGTCGTGGCGCACGGGCAACGGAACTCAGGGCCTGCCGGTGAACCGCACCGCCACCGCCGCGGGGGTGGTTCAGGCGGCACAAGCCACGACGTGGCGGCTGTCCGTGGTGACCTCGGCCGGGACGCGGACGTTCTCGCTCGCCGAACTCCGCGCGCTTCCGCAGACCACGGCCGAGCTGCCGATCGCCTGCGTCGAGGGCTGGAGTCAGTCGGCGGTCTGGCGCGGCGTCGCCTTTCCGACGCTACTCGAAACCGTTGGCACACAACCAGGCTCCACGGTACGAGTGTCCTCTTTGGAGCGTTCCGGACTGTACGGCGTGAGTGTGCTACCCGGCGAGCACACGGCGGACGCGTTGACGCTGCTCGCGCTCGAACTCAACGGCGAGGTGCTCGACCTGGACCACGGCTTTCCCTGCCGGGTCATCGCGCCGAGCCGTCCCGGTGTCCTGCAGACGAAGTGGGTCTCGAAGCTGGAGGTCCTGTGAGAACGGCGCGAATTCTGCTGCTACTTCTCGGGCTCGCCTCGCTGGTCTGGGGCGCGATCTTGTTCGGCGAGTACCTTTTCCCGCTCCGCGCCGACGTGATCGGCACGCTCGGCTGGCTCATCGGCGGCCCGCTGGTGCACGACGCGGTGATCGCGCCGGTGGTCGGCCTCGCCGGGCTCGGCGTGAGCCGCCTCGTGCCCCCGTTGTGGCGAGCGCCGGTGCTGGCCGGGGCCGCCTTCAGCGGAGTGCTGGGGCTGCTGGCGTTTCCGCTGTTGTGGCGGCCCTACGGCAACCCGCCGATGCCAGGGCTGCACGACGGGCATCCCGGCGTCGGCCTGCTGCTCACGCTCGTCGTGGTCTGGGCGTTGGCCGTGCTGGCCGGTGTCGGCCGGACGCTGCTCGCCCGGCGCCGTACAGACAAGAGCCACGGGGGGCCCGGGTTTTTTGGGGGGGGCGGCGGGGGTGGGAATTGACGGCCCCCCCCCACGCCGGTGGGGTTTGAGGG
>NZ_JBHYIK010000012.1:0-20791 GCF_042739735.1 Amycolatopsis sp. NPDC059027
CCACGCGTACGGCCCCCCCCCCCCCGCCGGGCGGGGGGGGGGGGGGGGTGGGGGGGGGGGGGGGGGGGGCGCGCGGGGGGGGCCCCCCCCCCCACGGCCACTCAGCCGATCTGGTAGGCGCGGGTGATGGTCTGGCTCACCGCGTTGCCCTTGTCATCGGTGGCCTTGGCCCGCAAGGAGGCGAACCCGCTCACCGGGTGGCGGACCTTGGCCGTCCACTTCGGACCGTCCGGGGCCAGCTCGACCGGTTGCCAGGTGGCACCGTCGTCGTAGGAGATCTCCACCGACAGCGCGGTGACCTTCGGCGGCGAGTCCTGCCGGGTCACCGTCACCGGGAAGCTGATCTCCCTGCCGCCCGGCACGATGTTGCGCAGGTCCGCCGGTGGGGCGAACCCGACGGCGAGCATGCCCAGCGGTGCGTCCGCGGACCGGGCCGACGCGACCGTCCACTCACCACTGAACTTGGTGGAGACCGGCCACCAGGGCTGGTCCCTGGTCACCTCCGTGGTGATCCGGTACGTGCCGAACCGCGCCGGGCCCTGGAAAACACCGCGTCCCGGCGAGTTCTGGGTACCGAGCAGCTGACCGTCCAGATAGGCCGCGGTGGTACCCCGGTCCAGTCCGTAGATGTAGTCCGTGCCGCTGCTGTGCCCGGCCGCGTCGGAGAACACCGGCAACGTGACGTCGAGCGCGTAGTCCTCGGTCTGCGACACCCACGGACGGCCCGACCCGGTGGTGCCGGTGAAGGCGGGGCCGATGACCGCGGCGTTCCAGTCGATGCGGGAGGACTTGCCCGCCGCCAGGGTGCGCTGCCCCTCGACGAGGGTACCGCCGGGGCGAGCGCTGGCATCGGAGAACTCGACGCCCTGCACCGCGAGTCGCCAGTCACCCGGGGTGAAGTAGCGCCGTTCCTCGGACTGGGGCGTGGCACTCCTCCCGCCCCGGTTGATCTCCCCTTCCGGACCCACCGCGAACGCGTACACCATCGGGAGGAATTCCTTGGCGTAGCCGTGGTAGGCCATGGTCACCGCGGCCACGTCCGCGGCCCTGGCCTCGTGTACCAGGTTGGCAGGGATGCTGCCCGCCGACGGGTAGTACAGGTCGTACGCGTATTCGCTGTGGTCCCGTATGGTCAGCGAAGAGGTCAAGCCGCCGGCCTTGGCCAGTGCCACGTAGCGGTCGCCGGTGTACCCGTCCACCGAGAAGGTCGGCAGCGACCACGTGACGGGTGCGGCGCCGAGCAGCCTGGCCGAGGCGCCGGCGTCGACAAGGCGGTAGGCGGCGAAGCGCCCACCGGCCGCCTTCACGTTGTCGACGCGCTTGCTGGCCTCGCTGGCGGGGATGCCGTTCGGGAAGTCCAATAGCACCAACTTGTCCTTGGCGTCCACCTTGGACAGATCGGCCGGTGTGCCGGCACCGCCGTAGACGGTGCCCAGCCGCTGGGCGGACAGCGGGGGGCCGTCGGAGAACGGCGCGAAGCCCACGTCCACTGCCAGCGGTTGCGCCCCTTCCGCGGTGAGTTCCACGCGCGGCTGTAAGAGCTGTATGTCATTGGTGAAGCGGAAGTACTTCGAGCCCACCCCCGGGGTGGAATAGGCGTAGAGCCGCTGGAACTGTGCGCCGGCGGCCAACCCGAGCGACACCGGCTCGTGCGGCCCCTCGGGGCGGGTTTCCAGCCGGGCACTCAGTCCACCGGCGGGGGAACCGGTCTGGTCCGTGTGGACCGTCACCGGCTTGGCCTGGCGGGCATCGAAGGACACCGTCGTATCACGGGTCACCTTGACGTCCGGGTTGGCGAACGCGGTGACTTCCACCGGAGCGTCCGGCCTGCGGGCCGTGAGTCCCGCGCTCAGGGTGTATTCCCCTGGCGGCACCCGCATCGGCTTTCCGGCGTAACCGAAGAAGCTCTGTCCGGTGTGGACGTTGACGGCGACGGAGGTCTGGTTGTCCTGCGCGCCGGGTGCCTTGCCGTCCCTGCCCAGCGTCTTCACCGACAGGTCGTACAGCTCCGGCTCGTCCTGCACCCCGACCGGGGTGCGCACCCGCGTCTTGCCGTCCGCGGTGCTCGCCAGCAGGAGACCCTGGTAGGTGCCGGGCTTGCCGGACCTCGAGGTGAACGTGATGTCCACAGTGGACTTGCCACCCGCGGGCACGGTGACCGAGTTCGCCGAGATCTTCGCCAGGTTCGCGGCGGGCGGCTGCCCCTGCTTGTCCGCCAGGCTGAAGGCGAGGCCCAGCGTGACCGGGGTGGCGCCGGGGTTGGTGTAGGTGACCGTGCGCTTATCGGGCTTGCCGGACCACCGCACAACGGTGTTCACCGTCGCGGGCTCGGACCGCACGGCCTGGGTCACCGCGGTGGCCACGTCGAGCCGGCCACCGCCGAGCGCGGTCACCCCGATACCCGGTAGTTCCTTGGCCGTGCCGACCAACCCGGACTTGAGTTGCTCGCCGGTCCAGTCCGGGTGCTGGTGCGCGAGGATGGCCGCGGCGCCCGCGGTGTGCGGGGTGGCCATCGAGGTACCGGAGAGCGTGGTGTAGTACTCGCCCACCGGTTTGCCGATAGTGGTCCCCTTGGCGCGCGCGGCCACGATGTCGCTGCCCGGGGCGCCGATCTCCGGCTTCACCGCGCCGTCGCCGACGCGCGGGCCGCGGTCGGAGAACGGGGACAGCGCGTCGGACTTGGTCACACTGCCCACCGCCAGTGCCGCGTCGGCCGTGGCAGGGGAACTGACCCCCTCGTCCTGCCCGCTGTTACCGGCGGCGACCACGAACAGCGTGCCGTACTGCTTGCTCAGCTTGTTGATGGCCTGCGATTCGGGGTCGGTACCGTCGGTGGGGTAGCTGCCCAGGCTCAGGTTGACGACCTTCGCCTTGGCCTCGCGCGCGGCCCACTCCATGCCGGCCATGATGTCGGACGCACGGCCCGAGCCGCCGTCGCTCATCACCTTGCCGATGGCCAGCTTGGCGTCCGGGGCGACCCCCTTGTACCTGCCGCCCGAGGCCGCGCCGGAGCCGGTGATGATGGAGGCGACGTGCGTGCCGTGCCCGTTGCCGTCAGCCACGCTGCCCTTGCCGCTGAAATCCTTGCTCTGCGCGACTTTCCCGGCCAGGTCGGGGTGCTCCGCGTCGATCCCGGTGTCCAGGATGGCCACGGTGACGTCCTTGCCGGTGTAACCGGCCTGCCAGGCCGCCGGTGCGCCGATCTGCGGCACGCTCTGGTCCAGCGAGGCACGCACCTGGTGGTTGAGCCAGATCTTGCTCGGCCCACCGGACAGCGCGGCCGGTCCGCCCGCGCTCAGCCCTGCCCAGAACTCCTTGGCGTCCTTTTTGGACTCACCGAGTTCGGTGTAGCCCAGTTCGCCGAAGCTGCGACCGCGCTGGGCGCCGGCCGGCGCGGCCGAGCGGGCGGCCACGCCGTCGGAGTACTCGGCCAGCAGCGGCAGCGTGTCGGTGCCGGCGTCGTCGTAGCCCTGGCGGATCAACCCGGTGATGTTGAACAGTTCCCGGTCGAGCCGGCCCGCTTCGACGAGCGGAAGGGCGGAGACCGGTACCAGGTACGAGTCGGTGCTGTCCCCGTGCCGGGCGCCGAACTGGACGTACGGCGCGTGCCCGGAGCGGGCATCGTCCTGCATGGCCAGTGACCAGTGGCCACGCGCGTCCCTGTGCGCGCTGACCCGGTCACCGGTGATCAACGTGACCTGGTGGCCGTCGCCGTCCCCTGCCGGTGCGCCCGGCGCGGCGGCCGCGCCCGCTTGGCCGGGCACGGCCGCCAAGGTCGCCGCCGCGCAGGCCGTGGCCAGCACGCCGGCGGTCAACCGTCTCCGTGGTGTCATCAGTACTCCCTCGTGAGGTGATACAGGGGTTGCCGGGTATCGGGAAACTTGGGTGGATACGGGCTGGCCAACGGGTCACTGTCCTGGCGGGACGGCGCCCTGTTCGTCGGCGACGGCGGTCCGCACCGAACTGGAGAAGGTCACGGTGCCGGGCTTGATGCCCGCTACCGTGATGTCGTTTTCCTCCGGCTTGAGCTGGGTCCGGCGTTCCCCGATGAATTCCCCGGTGGCGGGATCGACGATGATTTCCATGCGGAAGGTGCCGTCGACCGGGTCGACGCCCAGTGCGACGCCCGTGCGGCCGTCGAGGTTGGCCACCTGCTCGGTCACCTTGAGTCCGGGGATCTTGGCCACGGCGCGGTAGAGCGACTCCTCGAGGTCGGCCGGCACGGCACCGGTCTTGAGCAGCCGTGTGGCGATGTCCAGTACCCCGCCGAGCTTGGGTTTGTTCACCACCGAGAGGTCGGCCGCCATGAGGTCGTACAGCTGCTGCGGGTCACGCGGTAACTCGGCCAGCTGCCGTTTGGTGGGCGCGCCCCATTCGTCGTCGGACCGGCCGACGAGGGCCATGGCCTTGGCGGGGAACTTTCCGCTCGTGGCGCGCCATTCACCACTCGGCCAATACGCGTTGAGGTCGGCATCGTGGTTTTTTTCGATCTGCTCTGTGGCGGCCCTGAGCGTTTTTTCGTTGCCGATGAGCCATTTCCTGTTCCCGGTGGGCGCGGTTCTGAGCAGCCATTGCCCGTCGAAGTCGCTGGGCTGCCAGGTCTGCGTCAGCTGTTCGCCGGAGAAGGCGGCCGGGATCCTGCTGTCGTTCCACAGGAGCCAGGTGTGGGTCGCGACATAGCGGAACTTGCCCGCGGGGAGGGGAGTCTCACCGGTGACATGGATCTTGTCGGCGGCGGTGTTCAGTGCCTGCTGCACCGACACGAACTTCACCCCCGGCGCGGCTACCTGCGACGGGAGTGAAGGGTCACCGTGGTCGGCTCCGATGATCGCCGTGGTGGCACAGACGGCGATGACCGCCGCGGCGGCGACACTGATCCACCAGCGCCGCCCGGTGGGGGACGCCGGCTTTCCCTTGAACTCGATCAGTGGGGTGGTTCCGGGCACACGAGTGTTCGTTCCGTCGAGGGACCGTACCGCGTTCAGCAGGGCGTTGTTCGCGGCGGCCAGGGGCCGCTGGTCGGTGAGTTCCTCGGCGCGCAGCGAGTTCAGTGCCTCGTCCAGCTCGTCGTTCGTCCACAAGCGACGGATGTTGTCCTCAGTCATCGGTGTGCTCTCCTTCCGGACTGTGCAGGGCCTTGGGTGTTGCTCGGGCTCGGAGTAGCCGTCTGACCCGGTGCAGCCGGGAACGGACAGTGCCCGCGGGAATATCGAGTACCGCACCGATTTCGCTGGCATCCAGCTCTCCCCAGCCGGCCAGCAGCAACACGTCCCGATCCCCGGGGGCGAGATCGGCCAGCGCGGCGGCCAGTTCCCGGACCCTGACCTGAGCGTCGACCCGGTCGGCCACCCGATCGGCGTGCCCGTGGGTGACCTGCGTGCCGTGGTCGTGGGCGGTCATCCGCAGGTACCGGATTTCGGCCCTGGCATGCCGGCGCAGCAGGTTGGTGGCGATGCCGAACAACCAGGCGCGGGCGCTGGCCCGTGCCGGGTCGTAGCTGGCCCGTCGCTGCAACGCGATCAGGAACGTGTCACTGACCAGATCGTCGGCTACCGCGGGCCCGGCGCGGCTGGCCAGATATCGGCGCACGTCCCTGGCATGGTTGTCGAACAAGCTCTGGAAGACCGACTGAAGGTCGTGCCCGCACAAGTCCGGTCGATCATCACCGTCCACCCCGCTCGCCGGGGCGTACCGCTCAGCCCTAGTCACATCGCATATTCACCCGAGCCGCCGGAAGTGTTCACCCCCGCCACACGACACGAAGGCCCAGGGACCCGCGCAACCGGCCCGGGCCTGTTCGCCAGGCGAGGTTGTGCCTGGTAGAAGCCGCAACAAACCTGCGGGGCACACGTAGCCCGCAATGGTCGATGTGCGGCACGTCACACGGGGATCCCTCCGGACGCTGATGGTTTCGTACAGCTCCGTCGGTCTTTCGCCTGTGCCGCCGAGGCATGCGGTCCGGGTTCGCGTGCGCGTCGAGCGCCGGTTCCGGCCGCGCGAGGTTCGGGCAGGCCGAGGCTACTCGTGTGGTGCGCGCGCGGTAGCGCGGTAGCGGCCGGGTGTCTGGCCGACGAGATCGGTGAAGGCTTCGATGAAGCTGCTCGGGTTCGCCCAGCCCAGCCGTATCGCCGTGTCGGTGACCGAGGCGCCTTCGCCGAGTTCGAGCAGTGCCCGCTGAATGCGCAGCAGCGTGCGCCACTGGTGAAAGCTCATCGACAGTTCGCTGCCGAACAGCCTGCTGAGGGTTCGTTCGCTGGAGCCGGTCCGGTGCCCCAGCTCCGCCAGGGTCGCCGGGCTGGCCGGGTCGGCGTGCAGCAGGTCGGTGACGGCCTTGAGGCGGGTGTCGCTCGGCTCCGGGAGACGCAGTGGTTCCCGCCGGGCACGAGCTAGCTCCGAGACGACGACCTCGAGCAGCAGGCTCGCGCGGGGACTGTCGGCAGGGTCGTGGTCGGTGAGCAGCGCCAGGTAGGCCTCGCGCATCAGGGCACTGGCCACGAACACCGAGGGCTCCGCCGGTAGCCGCTCGGCCAGTTCCGCCGGAACCCGGAGCAGCCGGACTTCGGTCTCGCCGTACGAGCGACTGCTGTGTACGTGGAAAGGCGGTACCCAGGTGATACGGCTCGCCGGCGCCACCCAGGTGCCCACCCGGGTGGCGGTGACCAGCGCACCGGAAGCGGCGTACCTGAGCTGCCCGAAGTCGTGGAAGTGCGCGGCGACGTCCTCGCCGTGGGCCAGGGGCGCGCAGACCGCCGAATCGTCGGTCCAGAACACCGGCTCGTCGACCGCTTCGCTCATAGGTACTCAGCCTAGCCCGCGGTTGGCGGGTTATCAGAATTTTCTGGCGGGGTACCGGTAGCGCGCCTGAGCTGTGGCGATCATCGTTGTTCTCACACCCAAAGTCAGGAGAGTCATGCGCGTCATCACCCAGCAGAAGCTCGGCGGTCCCGAAGTACTCACCGTCGTGGACGCGCCCGAGCCCCGAGCCTTGCCGACCGAGGTTCTCGTCCGGGTCGAGGCGATCGGGCTGAACCCGCTGGAGGCGCGACTGCGCGCCGGCGAGTTCCCGCTGCTCGGCCGTCCGCCGTTCGTTCTCGGCTGGGACATCAGCGGCGTGGTCGAACAGGCGCGGACGTGGCGGTTCCGGCCCGGCGACGAGGTCTTCGGGATGCCGCTGTTCCCCCGGGCGGCCAACGCGTACGCCGAAGTCGTGGCCGCTCCGGCACTGCACCTGGTGCGCAAGCCGGCGTCGCTGTCGCACGTCGAGGCGTCGGCGCTGCCGATCGTCGGGCTGACGGCGTGGCAGGGCCTCGTCGACCTCGGCGGCGTGACCGACGGCGACCGCGTCCTGGTTCACGGCGGTGGCGGCGGGGTCGGCCACGTCGCGATCCAGATCGCGAAAGCACGCGGCGCGCACGTGATCACGACCGCCAGTGCGAGCAAGCGGGAGTTCGTCGAAGGACTTGGCGCCGACGAAGCGATCGACTACACGAAGGTCGACTTCGCCGAGACGGTCCGCGACATCGACGTCGTGTTCGACACGCTCGGCGGCGACACCGCCGAACGATCGCTCGGCGTGCTCCGCCCAGGCGGCCACCTGGTGACGGCGGTCGCCGACGAGGACACAGAACTCGCCGCGAAGTACAAGGCGGCGGGCATGCGCTTCAGCGGCATCGGGGTCGACCCCGATCCGGTCGCCCTGCGCGGTCTCGCCGAACTCGCCGAACAGGGCGGACTCCGGGTCCATGTGCAGGAAACGTTCCCATTCGAACGCATCGCCGACGCACACCGGCTGCTCGACGGCGGTCACCTCCGAGGCAAACTCGTCCTCACCGTCTGATCCGCCGCGGGGCTGGATCGATCAGGCGTGGTAGGCGGTGGTGGAGACCCATCCGCACGGAGGTCTCCGCCACCACTGCCGATGTGCGGGGTGCTCAGCCCTGGCGAGTCGGCCGAAGGGTCAGGTCCCCGATTTCGACGTGTTCGGCAAGTTCACGGCCGTCGCGTCCTGGGCGCGGTCGGCACCTGTGCGGTTTTGCCGGTAGGCGATGTCCCCGGCCGATACTGCTCGAACTGGACGCTGTCGATCTGGCGCTGTCGGCGTCGGCGATAGCCGGTCCGCCCGAGGCGACGGCACAGGTGTACGAGTTCACCGCCGGCTGGCCCGCGCTGACGGCGATCACCCTCGAGTGGTCGGCTCGCCGAACCTCCCTCGCGCCGGCCGCGCTCGCGTGCCCGGGTGGGCCGCTGTTCTCCTACCTGACCGAGGAAGTGCTCGCCGCGGAAACCCCCGGGACTCGCGAGGTGTTCGGCCGGCTCGCGGCCGTGTCCCGCTTCACCGCCGAACTCTGCCGGGAGAACGGGTTCGGTGAGATTTCCGGGGCTCGTCCGACGGGGCTTGCTGCAGGAGTGCGGGGGGTGGGTGGGCGAAGCGCTGCAGTGCCCAGGTAGTGGCCTGAGCCAGTGTCACGAACCGGTGCCAGCTCACCGTGGTGCCGGTACCTGCCTCGAACACCAGGAAGTACGGGGACCGCTCCGCACCTGTTGCCTGCCGGTCACTCCGGACGGTGAAACGGAGTTCGAGCGAATCGCGCAGGTCGAGTGCGGGGGCGAAGAAGTCGTCGACTACGTGATTCCCCATCTCAGCGGCTCACCGGTGGCCGAAGTCGTGCGGCATGGCAGGTCCCCCTCGCGATCAGTCGCGGTGAACTGTCTCCGCTCAGCCTTCGAGTACTCTTAAAGCCACATAAAGGTTCAGTGCATCCCTCGGCGAAATCGCCCGATGGGGCAGGAGACTCGGGCTGTTCGGGCCGTGGTCCGCTGTTCCGAGATGTTTCCGGTGCGGGAAGTGCAAGACACCGTGTCGAGAGCGGGAATGAAAGTACCGTCCGGGTTGTCAACCACCGTATGAAACTTGACGACGCCGCGCGCGCACTCGTCGGTACCGGTGCCGACGCAACGCTGGTCACCCTCAACCCTGACGGCAGCCCACAGGTCACTGTGGTTTGGGTGGCGCTGCAATCGACGCCGGACGGTGACGAGCTCGTGGTGGCACATCTCAGCGAGCACAAGAAGGTGCGCAATGTCCGCCGCGACGGCCGGGTGGCGCTGACGATCCTTTCCCCTGAACGCGGGGACGTGATGCGGCCGTATCTGGCGATCACCGGGACTGCTCGCATTGTGGAAGGCGGTGCGCCCGAGCTGCTCACGGAGCTGGCGAGGACGCTGGCCGGCCCGGATGTGAAGTTCCCGCCGGACAACGCGCCGCCAGGCTTTCTCACCCGCGTCCGGATCGACAAGGTCGGCGGCGTCGGTCCGTGGGCATCGTGATGGCCGGCTAGAGCAGCCTTGATCTGATGCGCTGGATCGTCTGGGCGTAGCGGAAAACCGATGAGGACTGGATCCGGGAGCGCGGGCTCAGTCATGAGGAGAGTGCCGCGCTCGTCTACCTGGTCGGGAACCCCGGTGCGATCCAGCGTGACATCGTCCAGATGAGCCGCACCAGCGCGGCGAGCGTGTCCAGCCTCCTGCAGGGGCTCGACGCCGTGGTCTCGTCGAGCGGCGCATGGAGCCGGCGACGAGCGCGGCAAACGCGTCTACGCGACACCGGCGGGAAGCGAACTCATCGCCGGGTTCGACACCGCGATGACCGGCGTCGAGGAGATGATTCTGGCCCGCTGGACCAGGCGGAGCGGGTCACCCTGCAGGCCCTGCTCACGAAGATCGCCGCGGATCTGCCGCGGCCGCCCACGACGGGCAGCTCAGAACCCACCGAGATGTGAGCAGGTTGTCGGTGTGCCCGACGGTTGGCCGGACACACCGGACAACCGTCGGGCCGCGAACGCCGAGATGACTATTGAGGGGGCTGTCCGCCTCGGTGCGTCCCTACGCGCAGTCGTTACGGGGCGCCTTGCTCTCGAACCGGGCCGCGAGGAAGTCGAGTGCGGGACCGCTCCCCACGACCTCGCCGGTGATGTGCCCGGCGAAGGGAATGCGCGACTTTTCGACGGTTCCGCCGTCGGAGCAGTATTTCGCCACCAGGGCGTCGACCGGCGGGGTGGGGACGAACTCGTCGGCGAGGCCCTGGTAGTTGTAGACCGGAAAGCGTGGCGTGGCCTTCCCCGCGCTGTTCGCGCGGTACAGGAAGCGCGCCTGCTCCGACGCGATCGGATCCGGCACCGTCGTGTAGTTCGCCAGGTGGTCGAACGGGTGGAACAACGCGATGTCGAGGGTGCAGTTGTCCTGATTGTCCGCGAAGAGCTTCTTACCCTTCTCGTTGAGCAGGGACTGGACACCCGCCTCGGGGAAGGCGCGGGCCAGGCCGATGACGCCGATCAGATCGAGCCCGGCGCCGAGGTTGCCGTCGTTGTACTTGAGCATCTTCTCCAGATCCGCCGGGACACCACCCGCCGCGGCGCCGACCACATGCAGCTCGGGCGCGTAGGACGCCTGCTGCTCGGCGGCCCAGGTGGTGGCGAAGCCGCCGCCCGAGTAGCCCCACAGTGCGACGGGACCGTCCGCCGCGAGTCCGGCGGGTGCGAAGTGCTGTGCCGCCCGGATCCCGTCGAGCACACCGTGCGCTGCCTGTGGGCCGGCCATGAAGTCCGAGTTCGGGCCTTCGTAGTCGGAATAGACGACGGCGTAGCCCTTGAGCAGCGCGCCGAGGGACTGGGTCACCTCGTACGTCCCGGCGGGTGTGGGCGCGCCGAGCGCGCCGACGCGGAGGGTGTACGAAGGCTGGCAACGGGTCGAGAGCGAATCCTCCGCCAGCTGATACGACACCAGCGGCCGCGGTCCTGACCCGGTCCACGGGTTGCGCGGCACCACGATTGTCGCGGTTTCGGCGACCGGTTTGCCGTGGCTGTCGACCGATTTGTACAGAACCTGATGCGCGTCGGCGGGGATCGGCACGATGATGGCGAGTGCCGTGACCGTCCGCGAACGCAGGACTGTCCCATTAGGACTGGATTCGAAACCTTGCGGGGGAACGTAGAACGGGTCCTTGCTGGGCGGCGGCACGGCCTCGGTCGGTGCCGCGTTCTTCGCGGGCGCCGCGTCCGCCGGGACGGCGGTACCGCACACGAGCGCAAGGGACAGCAGCCCCAGCACAAACCGACGGGTTCGCTTCATCGCGATGTCCTTTCCGGATGCGGCGTCAACGGCGTCGACGGCCTTGAGGTGATGACCGGGTGTCCCAGCGGGATCTCCCCTTCGTCATGGTGACCAGAATGGACCACGCCATGATCGCTGTCTGCTGGCACGATGCGCAGAAACTTGCCGCGCGGGTTTGTGCGTGGTGACAATGAGCCATGCCCCCTGTCCACTCCGAACCACCCGTCGCCGCTGTACTGCTCTCCCGTGCCGGGGAGATCGCGGAAGCGGTCACCGCCCGCTGTGTCGAGGAGATCCCCGCCTATCGGGTGCTACCGGAGAGCGTCCGGGAAGGCGATCTGGTGGCCAACGTCCGCGCGGTGATCGAACTGTTCCTCACCTCGATCGCCGCGGGCCGCGCGCCGACCGACGAGGAACTGTCCCTTCCGATCGTCCGGGGCGGCGAACGCACGCGCGACGGCCTGCCGCTGGAGGCCGTGCTGCGCATCTACCCGCTGGGCGCGCAGCAGGTGTGGGCCATCGCGACCGAGGTCCTCCCGGACCGGCCTGGCGAGCTGACGGCGATGGTGGAACCGATCCTCGACTTCCTCGCCGTGCTCATGCCGCGGGTGGCCGAGAGCTACCTCCGTGAGCAACGGGACCTCGACTGGGAGCACCGCGAATCCCGCCAGCATCTCGCCGCCTCTCTGCTGGCCGGCCGTCCGGCACGCCGTGCCGCGGAACGCGGGGGCCGCACCCTCGCCGAGCGCTACACCGTCGTCGCGTTCCACCTGGCCGTGCCGGAAGCCTCGCCCCGCACGGGTGCGCAGACCACGACGGCGGTGTTCCGGCGCATGCAGACCGAATTGGACACTCAGCCGGACGTGCTTGCCGGTTTCGAACGGGACGGCGGGGTGCTCCTGGTGCCCTGCGATCCCCGGGAGGCCACACCCGAACGCACCCGCGTTGCGCGGCTGCTGGCCCGGATCGGCACCGCGGCGGGAACGCCCTGCACCGCGGGAGCCGTGACCGCGCCCGATCATCCCGGCATCCCCGACGCGCACCGGCAGGCCGCTGAGATCCTCACACTCGCCCGGCGGCTCGCCCGCGAGCCTGGTATCTACTGGCTCGACGATCTCGCCGTCGAATACCAGCTCGCTCAGCCGGGACCTGCCCGTGATCGCCTCGCCGCCGTCCTCGTCCCGCTCGACGGCCATCCGCATCTGTTCGAGGCGCTCCGGGCGTTTCTCGCCAGCGGTCACAGCCGCGACGAGGCCGCCGCCGCGCTCACGATCCACCGCAACACGCTGACCTACCGCCTCAACCGGATACGCACCATCACCGGCTACGACCCGACCCGTCCCGAACACGCTCGCCACCTCGCCGCCGCGCTCACCGCCCGCGACGTCGCGGCGCACGATGCCTGACCGGGGTCCACGAGCGACAGTCATCCTGATCGAGCACGGCCGGCTCGGCTGGCACACTGCCCCGGGGCGACACCCGGCTGCTGGTGATGTTGTAGCAGCGGTAATTCACCGGTTACGGCCGCCGGCTCTGCGGGGTCGTGCCGTGGACCAGCTGGGTGACGACACGGGCGGCCGCGTCGTGATCCGGATTGTAGCTACGGGGATCCTGTCCCGGAACGCTCCCAGGGCGTAGCTCTGCCGCTGAGTGGCTATTGGCGGGATGTCAATACATGGTATGTGGCTTGGGGGTCTGCAGATAGCAGTGAACAGTTGACTACCAGGCAAAATCGGGGGTTATCACCATCATGTGCGTGTGGGGAAGTCGATCTCTGCCGCCGGGTGGCTCTGGGACACCAGCACATCGGCAGTCTGGGGCGATGTTGAGTACTCGCCCGAGGTCGTAGAGGAGATGCGCGTCGTGATCGCCGAAAGCGCTGTCCCATCAGTGTTTTCCGACGACGAACCACCTTAGAGAACCCAGCTCGGAGCTAACCGCCATCAGCCCACTCCCACCACCGACCGGCGCCTCGCGAACATCATGCGCGACATCCACGACACCTGGGCTCGCCACGGCCGAAGAACGCGGTCGCCTGGGTGACTACGCTTCGGGCGCGAACATCGCCGGTTTCCTCCGCGTCACTGCAACAATGCCAGGTCTCCGGGGGAGTCTCGCCCTCCGGCCGCCCAGCACACAATCAGCGGAGCGGATCCTACGCGCGAGGTTCACCCGCACAGCCGAGCGGGCGAACCTTCGCATGTGCAGTTGGCGTGATCACCACCAGATGGTGCACGTGGAATCGCCGGCGTTGCCGTATCCCGCGCACGCTTGCAAGTAGAAGCCATTCCCGGTGGAATTCATCGCTACAGTGTGCGCGTCGCCGCCGTTCGGGAGCCATACCTGACCACATGGAAGTGGCCTGTCATTGAGGTTGTACTTGTAGTTCAACCACACCACCATTCCGCGACTCGCGTGGAGCACCCTCGACCATCCGTGCTCATTGCCTGCGTCCGACCTGAGCTGGACTATCAAGCCCTGACCCGAAGCCTGCTGGACGGTGTGCGCCTCGGGCAAGGGTCCTGGATCGATCTGGCCAGGACAGGCCGCTGCCGGTCGGGTGATGGCCGCGGCACTTGCCGTGGAGGTGCCGCAGATCACCTCCGCGAGAACCAGCAATGCGCCGGCGAGTAGTCCAAGTCCACGTTTCATCATTTCGTCCCCTCTCAGAATTGACCGTTTTTATGGTCCGGAGCGATAGCACCTATAGTGGTCAGTGTCGGCACGTTGACGATCAAGCAGGACTTTCGAACCCAATTGATCATGATATGTCCTCCTTGTTGACAAACAGCAAGAGCGACTGCGGCGGTAATCCCCCCATGCAATAGTGGACCTCGGATCAAGCGAGACAGCTCTGACGCGGCAACCCGGTCACAAGTATTGCTGGAGCCAGGACAGCAAGTACACCCTTTGCGTCCTGGCGCAAAAGGCTTGACACGAGCACAATCGGTGCATGACCACGCTCGGGGGAGCGGCGAGATTGCTGATCCATTTCACTCGAGAGTATCCGGCACGCACCCGAATATCGGGTAGCCCGGACATTCTCTGGGATCTTGTGCCGGGCCTGCACCGGCTCCAACGGCGAAGACCCTCCGACAGTCGCGGCCCAATCGCCCCGGACGAGGTCCTGTGGTGGCGGGCCAACACCCTGGCCTGCCTGTCCGCCCGGGCCCTCGGCCGCCGGGTGCGCGGCCATCTGCTGCCGCTGGCCCCGATCTCCTTCTCCTTGCCAGTTCCTTTCCCTCGATACATCAGTTCCTTTTGCTCGTCTAACGAAATGATTCATTTAAGTAGGAGAAATCATTGACGATGAGTGTGGGGTGGATGTCGCCGCGAAGTCCGTCCCCGCAGCGACACCCACACCCCCGGTTCCTGCAAAAGGAAGATGGGCACCCACTCGTCGTTGCTTCACCCGTAAATCCCACCCTGCCGGATGGGCCTGTTAGCTGGAAGGGAGCTGAGAAGGGAGGTATTCGGGGAGGTTGAGGGGAGGATTGCCGTGCGGTCTTGACGTTGGTCGCCGGATGTGGTTGACAGCTCGGACCGCCGTGCATCACGGTGGGTGATGGCACGATGCCACTGTCTGCGGGGAGGACGATCGTGGCAGTACCCAACACTCGGCTGCGGGAAGCTCGGGAGCGCACACCTTCGCAGGAGCATCCGGGCGAATGCGTGTCGCGTCGGGAGCTTGCTGACCAGGTCAATGCGTACTTATGGACCGCCTATGTCCAGCGGGTGGAACTCGACGCAGGTTACATCGGCAAGCTCGAACGCGGGGTGATCCAGTGGCCCGGAAGCCGCTACCGCGAAGCACTCCGAACAATCTTGGGGGGCGCCTCCGACGCCGAGTTGGGTTTTTACAACACCCGCCGTGCGGGGGTCGCGTTGTCGAGTGCGGGGACGGTCTCTTCCACCGCGGTGGAAGCACTGCACGCTGATGTGGAACGGAGGAGATCTGATCTCGATGCGGTGAAGGCTCCTACGCCCGATCGGGAGCAACGACCGAGGCTGCGTGGCTCCCGGTACGGACGCAGGAGGCTGCAACAGCGTGGTGTGATGCCTGTTCCGCACCAGCTTCCGGCTGCCCCGTCATGGTTCTCGGGGCGAAAGTGTGAGCTGGCCAGGCTTGGCAAGCTGTTCGAATCCCACGGCCACGTGGTTGGCGCGATGATGGTCGCGGTGCTGTTCGGTGCGGGAGGTGTCGGCAAGACATGGTTGGCCCTGCGGTGGGCGCACCAGTATCAGAGCCGGTTTCCCGATGGGCAGCTGTTCGTGGATCTGCGTGGCTTCGGCCCCGCTGGACAGCCCACGCGCCCAGAGGCTGTGGTCCGTGGATTCCTGAGCGCGCTCGGCGTCGCCGCCAACCAGATTCCCGCTGACTTCGACGCGCAGTGTGCGCTGTACCGCAGTGCGCTGGCCGAACGTCAGGTGCTGATCGTGCTGGACAACGCCCGCGATTCAGCACAGGTCGCGCCGCTACTGCCAGGTAGCCCGAGTTGTGCCGTCCTGGTCACCAGCCGAGACCAGCTCACCGGACTTGTTGCCGCCCACAACGCCCACCCGCTGCATATTGACGTGCTCCCGGACGATGATGCCCATAGCTTGCTGGCAGCACGCCTCGGGCCGGAGCGGCTGGCCGCGGAACCGGGCGCTGCCGGCACCGTGCTCGGCCTGTGCGGTGGGCATCCGCTCGCGCTAAGCATCGTCGCCGGACGTGCCCAGGCGCGTCCCCAGCTCCCGCTCGCGGCGTTGGCCACCGATCTCCAGAACGCCACGACCCCATTGGACGCCCTCGATGACAAAGACTCGGCGGCGAGCGTGCCGGCTGTACTGTCCTGGTCGTACTCGGCCTTGACCGCTGGCCAGGCGCGAGTGCTTGACTTGATAGGTGCCGCCCCCACGCCGGAAATCGCCGTGCCTGCGGCCGCAGCCCTCAGCCAGCTGACGATCTCCCAAACCGCGGACACGTTGGCAGTCTTGGAACGGGTATCGCTGCTGGCGCAGCACAAACCTGGCCGGTATCGGATGCACGATCTGGTCCGCTGCTACGTCGCAGGTCATGCTGCTCAGCATCAGTCCGACGCTGCCCGCGATGCCGCGTTGCGCCACCTGGCCTTCTACTACACCGGCGCAGCGCGGTCTGCGCAGAACCAGCTCGATCCGCACCAGCCCACCGCCGAATTCGACGCCGTCGGCCCCCCGGCGCCCTGGGCGCTTCCGGATGCGGCGGCTCTGGACTGGTTCGAGGCTGAACATCCTTGTCTTCTGAGCGTCCAGCAGCACGCTCGGGAACAGGGCTGGTCGGCGGTGGTGTGGGGGGTGGCGTGGGGCCTGACGGTCTTCCATTTTCGCCGGGGACATATCCGCGACAACCTCGACTGCTGGCGGAACGCCGTGGTCGCCGCCCACCATCTGGGGGACCTACACCTGCGCATCATGGCGCTATGGCGCGCAGGGGACGCCTACGGCCGAGCAGGGCAACACACCGAGGCCGTGGAACACACCCGTGAGGCGCTCCGACTGGCCGAGAGTATCGGGGACCAGCGGGGGCAGGCGCACAGTCACCGAATCCTCTGGAAAGTGTGTGCATGGCAAGGTGACGACGAAGGAGCCCTGAAACATGCCCAGCAGGCCGCGGCACTGTTCGGGAACGCCCACGATCCGGTGTGGGAGGCCGACGCCCTCAATCACGTGGGCTGGTTCTCGGCAAGGCTCGGGCAGCTAACATATGCCAGCGCGCCGTGTGAATACGCGCTCACCGTGTTCCGCGAACACCACGCGCGTGAAGGAGAGGCCAGCGCGCTCGACATCCTCGGCTACATCGCCCACCTCACCGAGGAAAACGACAGCGCCCTCGACCACTACGAACATGCACTCAACCTTCGCCGAGAACTCGGCAGCACTTACCTTGAAGCAGAGACACTCGTACGCATCGGCGATCTCCATGCCACCCTCGGGCGACTACCACAGGCACGGCACGCCTGGCAACGAGCACGAACCATTTATCAAAACCAACATCGCACCGCCCAGGCCGACAACATCCAGCGGAAACTCGTCGCCAGCCAGGACAACCAAGTACCAACGAACTAACTTTGGCGTTCGCGTTGGAAATAGTGAGGCCAAGGGCAGCGCGACACGAGCCGTCCATGACCGCCGCGCTGGAACGGCTGCTGGAGATCGAGGTCAACGCCACCGAGGAACGACGGCTGGCCAGCCGGTTGCGGTTGGCCAGCCTGTCGGATCCCTGGACCCTGACCGACCAAGCGCCCGATCTGGCGATCTTCTGCTCAGCTCTACGAACGCCGGGAGAGAGTCATACTTCCGGGTGCGGTATGGCGTCGACGCCGTGCCAATGGGTGGTGGCCGTACTCGCGACCACCACCTACCGATAGCTTGGGTTCAGGCCTGCGCGCGCACCTCACGCATCCAGAGTTGAAAGTGCGCGTCGTGCCGCTGTCGTCGGCACCGACCGTCACGATCAGCCGATCGTCAGTGACCTCGGCACCATAGCTGATGTTGTCGAAGTCTTCTCCATCGTTCACGAAGATCGCGAAATCTTTGGCAATGTCAGTCGGAAGGAGCTCGTCCAACTTCACCTGGCCCATCGGTACCTTTACAGATTGTTCGTCCAGGCGCTGTCGTTGGCCACCCGATGTGGGATCACCACCTTGCCGATCGAGGGGATCACCAGCGGCAGGTGGTCAACCGAGAGAATGTGTTCCAGATCTGCTGTCCGGTTCGATCACGGCGACTGGTGGAAGCCTTCCCGTTACTTGACCTCTGAGGTCTCGGAAAAGAGCGGCAGCTCGGGTTCCGTCGGGTCGTTCACCCAGATCGGCATCGTGCTGACGCCTGGCCCGTTTCTGGACCTCGAGTCCTCACGGCAGAACTTACCTTTCAGGGGTGTTCCGGTTCGAGAGGATGGGCGGATGCAGGGAAGTGGGTATGACTTTTATGCCAGCATTCCTGGCCACGGGCTTCACCCGTTGGTGACCAACAGAGTAAGGGCGGGGATGGGGCGATAGGCGCTGCTCATGGTTTGTCCAGTTCCGCCGCTATCGCGTCGCGCAGCAAGGTTCGTGCGCGGGTAACGGTCATCGAGCCGCTGAGCCAGCGTTCGCTGAGCCCTTCGGTCAGGGCGGTGAGCCGTTCGGCCGCGTCGACGGGGCTGGTGCGCGCCGAGATCGTCCCGGCCTGTTGTCCCCGCTGGATGGCGTCGGCGACCTCGTCCACCCATACCCGGGTCGACTCGGCCAGTGGTTCGCGCAGGTCGTCGGTGAACACGGCGCTGGCGCGGAGTTCCCCCCACGCGGTGCTGTTGATGCGCACCGTCTCGGTGTCCTGTATCTCCAGCAGCAACAGTTGTTCGAGTTCCCCGCGCGGATCGGTCGCCTCGGTCCCCGTGTGCTGGGTGTAATCCGCCGCGCGGTCGCTGATGTGCTCCAGGGCCCGTCGCAGCAGCCCGGCGCGGTTCCCGAAGTGGTAGTAGATCAGCGCGGTGGAGATGTCCGCCTCGGCGGCGAGTTTCTCGATGCGCAACCCCCGCACGCCGCTGTGCGCGATCACCCGGACAGCGGCGTCCAGTATCGCCTTCTGGCGTTCCGACACGACACCTCCCACTGACTGATGTTTCAGTCAGCCTCAAGGATACCGCCGAACCACACTACAGCGCCGCCGTCCCGGCATCGGGTGGTCGGCCACGCTGAGCAGGGGTACCGATGCGCGGGCCCCATCGGGATCAGCGGCATGCCACGCGCCCGTCACCTCAGCGTTCACCGTGCCTGGCCGTCCCGGGGCTGGGCCGTCGCTCGATTTGACTAAATTTTCAGTCAGCCTCATGATGGTCGCCACGAGGCGATCTCGCCTCGACCTTGGCTCGTGTGCTCACCCCTGGAGTGTGTGTCGTGTTCGATTCCCCGCTGTCTCGTCGTACCGCGCTGCGGACCTTGGCGGGGATCGGCATGACCGCCGTCGGGGCCGCGGCGTGCTCCCGGCCGGAGGCGCCGCTGACCCGAGCCACCGGGCCGTCGCCCGCGACGGCCCTGAGCACATCGGCCGGCACCCGCCGGTTCGGCGCCGAATGGGAGAACCACGCACGCACGTTCATGTCCTGGCCGACGGCGACGATCTGGGACGACGAGCTGCCCGCCGTGCGGGCGGACATCGCCGGTCTGGCACGGGCGATCGCCGATCACGAGTCCGTGGTGCTGCTCGCCCGCCCCGAGGACGTAGACGGCGCGAAACAGGCATGCGGAGCCGGTGTCGAGGTGCTGCCGATCCCGGTGGAGGACCTGTGGGCCCGCGACACCGTGCCGGTGTTCGTCGAGGAGGCAGGCAAGGTCATGGGCGTCGACTTCAACTTCAACGGCTGGGGCGGCAAACAGTCGCACGACAACGATTCCGGTGTCGCCCGCGCGGTGCTGGCGCGGTATGGGATCCCGCGGGTGCAGACCTCGATCGTCGCCGAGGGCGGCTCGTTCGAAACCGACGGCAAGGGCACGCTGCTGGTCACCGAGAGCTCGCTGGTCAACGACAACCGCAACCGTGGCAAGACACGTCAGCAGATCGAGGACGAGCTCAAGCAGACCCTCGGTGTCACGAAGGTGATCTGGTTCGCCGGGGTGCGAGGCAAGGACATCACCGACGCCCACGTCGACTGCCTGGTGCGCTTCGTCGCCCCGGGGATCGTGCTGGTGGACAAGGCGGCACCCGACAGCCCGGCCGACATCTGGTCCCAGGCCGCCGACCAGGCCAGGACGGTGCTGGCGAGCGCCACCGACGCGAGCGGCAAGGCCTTCCAGGTCATCGATCTGCCCCAGCCGGACCCGGACCGGGTCACCGTCCGCGGCAGCAAGAGCGTCATCTCCTACGTCAACTTCTACATCGGCGACAAGGCCGTGTTCATCCCGAAGTTCGGCGACGCCGCGGCCGACGACCGCGCCCGGCAGATCCTGCGCGAACATTTCCCCAGTCGCGACGTCGTCCCCGTCAAAATCGACACCATCGCCTCCGGTGGCGGCGGCATCCACTGCGCAACCCACGACCAGCCCACCGGCTGACCGAATCCACCACACATCCGCTCATGCCACGATCAGCGCGTTCCACGAACGCGCTCTTTTTTCCGGCGGGATTGTAAAACGTTCGGCTTTGTCCAAAGTTTGGTTCTGGCGGCCGGTGTGGGACGGCACGGACACAGGCATGGTGGTCCCGCCCATCCGGCCCGGCCTGACGTTCCACAAAGGACGGCACAGCCACTCGACATGGCTGGCCGAAGACGGGATCCCTGAGGTGGCCCGCCGTGCCCGGCTCGGGCAGAAGATGAAGGGCATGGGCCGGGTCTACGACCACGTGACGCGGGAGATGCGTTACCAGATCCTGCAGGCACTCGAAGCACGCTGGTGGTCGTCGGTGGCTGCCTTGCTGCCCAACGAGCGGCCAAGCCAGCTCCGCTTGAGGGCGACCACGCTGGTTCAGGCGCTGACTGCACCGTAGGGATCCCGTGGGGGTGACCACGCTGGGGTCGAGAGTTACCGCACCGTGGGGGTCCCGTGGGGTGACCACGCTGGTTCAGGCACCGACCGCACCGTGGGGGTCCGGGGGGCGGGGCCCCCCGGGGACGGACGCGCCCCCAGCCCGGGCCAGGGGCGGCCCGGAGGGGGCGCCCCCGTACCTCGCAAACCCG